>JAPUIH010000255.1 GCA_027297205.1 SAR324 cluster bacterium
GTCACGACCTGACCGTTTCCCTGTTGGGGGGAGCCGAACCGCCGCGGGAATTGATCGATTTCGTGGAGGACAAGGCGGGCGGCAATCCCTTTTACATGGAGGAACTGCTCACCTCACTGATCGAATCCAAGGTTCTCCTGCGCGAAAACGGTACCTGGCAGTTGGCTGGCACCCTGGAAAGTTATCAGGTTCCGCTCACAGTGGAAGGGATCATCGCCGCACGTCTGGACCGGCTGGAGCAGGAAAACAAGCGGCTCCTGCAGGAAGCCGCCGTGATTGGCCGTTCCTTCCTTTACGAGGTGCTGCGGCGCACCACGGAGTCCGGAGAGGAGGTGAATAGGCGGTTGGAGGGATTGGAAGCCCTGGACATGATACGCACCCAAAACGTGGATCCCGACCTGGAATACATGTTCAAGCATCCCCTCACTCAGGAGGTGGTCTATCAAAGCCTGTTGCACAGGGAGCGGCAGGCTATTCACGAACGGGTGGGCGGCGTGATCGAGGAGCTGTTATCAGAGCGTCTGCCGGAATTCTACGAGCGGCTCGCGTACCATTACAAAAACGGATCGTCCCTGCACAAAGCCGTGGACTACCTGATCAAGTCCGGGGAAAAGAGCCTCAACCGCTTCGCCCTTGACGAGGCGCACAATTATTTCCGCCAGGCCTCCGATCTGCTCAACGGTATGCCGCATAGGAGCGAAGCGGAAGACCGGCAACTCTTCCAGCTTATCGACAAATGGGCATTGGTATTTTACTTCGATGGGAATTTCAGGGGACTCGCGGAACTGCTGAGCGCGCACCGTGCCCAGGCCGACGCTCTCACCGATCGCGGCTTGAAAGCCATGTATTATGCCTGGCTGGGATTCGTCTTATACTTTCGGGGCAGGCTCGAGGAATCCTACCACGGCTTGCGCGAAGCCCTTGCATTGGGAGAGGAGACGGGCGACCAGCGGGCGGTGGCCTATGCCTGCACCTGGCTCACCTTTACCTGCGCGGATTGGGGACGGTTGGAAGAAGGCGTCGCCTACGGCGAACGGGCCGTCCGCGTCGCCTGCGAGGTCTTTCCCGAAGATCAATACCTCTATGCCAAGTCCCATTTCGGCCTGGCCTACCTGCACGACCGGGCGGGAGACTCCGCCAAGACCCTTGCCGCAGGCCGGGCCATCCTGGCCTACAGCGAGCAGCATGCCAACAGCCGATGCGAAGTATTGGGTCATGCGGCCATGGGCTTCGGCCATTTTCAAGCCGGCGATTTTCCCAGGGCCATCTCCTCTATGGCGCGCGCCGCCGATACGGGTCTGGACCCGTTTTATTCCAGTTTCCCGTTTGCATTTCTCACCTATTTTCACGTATTGGCGGGCCAGCCCCAGGATGGCATGGCCGCCGGGGAGAAATTTGAGCTCTATGCCGACAAAACCGGAAACGATTATCTCGGCTCGATCGCAATAGGATTCCAGGGACTGGCAATGATTCTCATGGGCGATATGGGAAAAGGGATGAGACTGTTGCAGGCGATGCGCCGGGCTGCGGCAGAGCAGGACCAGAAATACTTGGTTTGCACCTTCGAATACGTGGTGGGAAAGGTATTCGCGCAGATCGCCGAAAGTACGGCACCCCTCAACATTTCCATCGTATTGAAAAATTTCGGATTTCTGCTGCGGCATGTACCCTTCGCCGCGCACAGGGCGGAAGCGCAATTCAACAAATGCATCGAAATCGCCAGATCATGCAAGCACGAGGGGCTGCTCGCCGCCACTCTGCTCGATCTGGGCATGCTCCACAAAGCCAAGAAGAAAAACGATACAGCCCGGCAACTCATTTCCGAGGCCGCGCAATTGTTCGAGAAAAACCAGGCGACGGCCCAACTGGGGCAGGCTCGCGAAGCGTTGGCTTCCCTGGGATGAGCGAAGCCCGCGGGAGAGCCCCCCGGAGCCATTAGCTAGCCAACCATGCCCCCGAGTTGGCAGCAGAAGCGCATGCAACATCAGCCCGCCCGCAAATCCGCAACCAAGCTAAATTGCTACGCCTTTGCGTAGGCCAGATAGCTCCGCCAGGCTGGGTGGCCATTACCGCCGTGTAAGATCTGGGAGAATTGCGGCAGCCAGCGAGGCTCCCGCGGTTCCTTGAGCAGCTTGTAATTGAGGGATTTGAGGTGTTTGTTGCCTTTTTTCAGGTTGCAGCGCACGCAGGAAGTAACCACATTGGTCCATGAGGTCTTTCCACCTTTGCTGCGAGGCACGATATGGTCATAGGTCAGTTGCCCGGCCGGGTAGTGGCGGTGACAGTACTGGCAGGTGTAGTTGTCCCGCGAAAAGAGATTCTGCCGGGAAAACTTTACACGCCTGGGTATGGGCTTTAGGTACCGCTGGAGTTTGATCACCGCCGGCAGTTTAAGCGTAAGCGAAGGACTGCGCACTTCCCGCTGATAGGCTTCCAACACTTCCACCTTGCCCAGCACCACCAGGGTGACGGCTTTCTTCCAGGAAATTACTCTAATCGGTTCAAATCCAGCTGAAAGCAACAAAGTATTATCCATGGCTCACCGATCTAACCGCCGATAGGTTTATCGCGGCCGCTCCAGAATCTTTCCCGCAGCACGTACTTTTGCACTTTGCCCGTTGAGGTGCGCGGCAGGGTTTCAAAGAACACGCCCTTGGGCGCTTTAAAATGGGCCAAATTATCCCTGCTGAACTGGATAATTTCCTCTTCGCTCACCTCCACGCCTTCCTTGGGTGTGATAAAGGCGATGGGGACTTCACCCCATTTCTCATCGGGCTTGGACACCACCGCCACGTCCTGCACGGCGGGATGCGTGTAAAGCATGTTCTCCACTTCTATGGTGGAAATATTCTCTCCCCCACTGATGATGATGTCCTTGGCGCGATCCTTGAGCTCAATATACCCATCCGCATGCATCACCCCCAGATCACCACTATGAAACCAGCCGTTTCGAAATGATTCCGCACTGGCCTCCGGATTCCTGTAGTACCCTTTCATGACGATGTTGCCGCGCATGCACACCTCACCCATGGTTTTCCCGTCGGCGGGTACCCGGTTGTCCGACTCGTCCATCACCTGCATATCCTCGCAAAGAATATAGGGCACTCCCTGGCGCGCCATCAGCCTTGCCACTCCACCTGTTTCTTCTTCACGCCAATCCGGCTGTATCTCGCATACGGTGGTGGGGCCGTAGGTTTCCGTGAGCCCATAAACGTGAATTACATCCACGTTCAGTGCCATCATGGCCGAGATGACCGATGGAGAAGGCGGCGCGGCCGCGGTAGAGACTTTCACACGATGCGGGAACGCCTTCACCCCCGCGGCTTCGGCGCCGTCGGCGATCATTTTTAGCACGATCGGCGCCCCACAGAAATGGGTCACCTGCCGCTCGATGATGGTCTTGATCACCTCCCGCGGATCCGTTCCCCGCATGCAAACGTGGGTGCCGCCGATCGCCGTGACGCCCCAGGTGTAGCACCAGCCATTGCAATGAAACATGGGCAGCGTCCACATGTAGACAGAGTCCGCGTTCATATTCATTTCCAGCAAATTGCATACACCGTTCAGGTAGGCCCCGCGGTGGGTGTACACGACGCCCTTCGGTTTGCCCGTGGTGCCGCTGGTGTAATTGATCGTGATAGTGTCGTTCTCGTCATCGGGATAAATATGCGGGTCCTCCGCGGAGGAGGCGGCGAGCCAGGCCTCGTAGTCCACGGCGCCCGCGGGCTCCCATCCAGTCTCCGCGGCGGGCTCATGAATGACGACAAACTGCCGGATGCCCTGCAGATCTCCATGTACCGATTCAATGACTGGCAGCCACTCCCAATCCACAATCATCACTTCCGCTTGCGAGTGCCCGGCAATAAACGCGATTTCCTTGGGACTGAGCCTTGTGTTGATGGACACGAGCACGCCGCCCGCCATGTGCACACCGAAATGCGCTTCCAGGTGCGGTGGGGTATTCGGCGCCAGCAAGGCCACCTTTTTGTCCTTGGCAATTCCCAAAGCACGCAGGGCGTTGGCTTGGCGGCAGGCCCGCTCGTAAAGCTCTTTGTAGCTCGTCCGGGCCGCCCCATAGATCATCGCGGCCTTGTCAGGGTAAACCCTGGCGCTGCGGCGCAGGAAGGACTGCGGAGTAAGAGGGGTATAGTTGCTGTTTGTACTCATGGGCCCGCTTTCGTAAATTCGCGGAAAAAAGTATGCTTGCCCATGGCAATGCCGATGGACAGCCTGTGCAATGGATGCTGAAGCGCTTCCGCCAGCCCCCTGACGAAATAGCAAAATTCTTATCACATCTGCAAATTACTGAAAACCCGCAGCAGCTCCGGCCATGCAATCGCTCGTGAAACTTCCTTACGCCACCACCGAATTTCCAGGCTGTGGCGGAATTCTAAAACAAAGGACAGAGGACTTTGCCGTCGAGGAGTTGCCCAAGTATCTGCCTTCGGGATCGGGCGAGCACTTGTATTTGTGGATCGAAAAGCGGGGAATTTCAACCGTCGAAGCAATCGCCCGCATTTCCCGCAACCTGGGCCTGGCCCCGCGCGATGTAGGCCACGCCGGAATGAAAGATGCGCAGGCCGTGACCCGGCAATGGCTGTCCCTGCATACGCACAGCGATCCACCACCGGAGCGGCTGGAAGTACTGGGCCTGCGCATCCTTGAGGTACAACGTCACGGCAATAAATTACGCCCCGGACATCTGTTGGGCAACCGCTTTCAGATAGTCATCAGAGAGGCCGTGCCGCCTGCCCGGTTTAACGATTTATTGGTCCTGCTGCGCTCGCGGGGCTTTCCCAATTACTTTGGGCCGCAGCGATTTGGAAGAGATGGGGCAAATGCGATGGAAGGCCGGGCGCTGCTGCGGACAGGCTTCACCCGCCGCATGCCGGTGCAACGGGCGCGCTTTCTCACCAATGCCTATCAGTCCGCGATGTTCAATACCATACTCGCCACGCGCCTGGCGGCCTTGCAGCAGCCGTATGAAATGCTTGCGGGTGACCTTGCCGTATTCGAGCATTCAGCTTCAATCTTTCCCATTGCCCAGGATGGCCTATGCGAAGCCCAGGCACGAGCGGAAGCCGGGGAGATTTCCCCTTCCGCACCCTTGTTCGGCTATAAGATCCCCCTGGCCGAAGGCGTGCCGGGGGACTGGGAGCGGCAATTGCTGAAAACGGAAAACCTGCACCCCACGGATTTCAAGAGGGGTGGCAAGCGCTACTCCGCCAAGGGCGAACGCCGTCCCGTGCGGGCCTTTCCCGTGGAATTGCAATGGGAGGCCACTCGGGAGGATGGCTTGCCATGCCTGCGCTTGAGCTTTACTTTGAAAGCTGGTGTATATGCCACCGCATTCTTGCGCGAGTTGATGAAGAATGACTGCTTGCACAACGCGCTTCCAACGCCACCCACCCCTTAATTTCCACAACACGCCATGCCCATCGAGCGCCCACGACTGGACGAAAACTCAGATGAACCGGTTAAGTCGGCCTCCGTAAGCTGGTTTCCGCCCCATATGTACCGGGCGCACAAGCGGCTTGCCCATGAAATTAAGCATATCGACGTGGTACTGGAAATGCGGGACGCACGCCTGCCCGAGGCTTCGGGGAATCCCGAACTGGAACGCCTGATAGACAACCGCAGGCGCCTGCTGCTGTTCAACAAGGCGGCCCTGGCCGATCCCGCACAGAACCGCCGCTGGCAGGATCACTATCGCGCCCAGGGGCGGCCCGCGCTCTTCCTTGATGCGCAAAGCGGCAAGGGATTGAACCTGATCTACCCTTTGATCCGGGAGCTGGTCGCTCCAACCCAGGAAACCCTGATAAAACGCGGCATTCGCCCCCCGATGCAGCGGCTGATGGTGATCGGCATGCCCAACATCGGAAAGTCCACCCTGATCAACCGCATGGCGGGGGGCAAGAAGCTGAAGACCGCCCCGGAACCGGGCGTAACTAAGGGTGTGTCCTGGGTGCAATTAAAGGGTAAATTCCTGCTGATGGATACGCCTGGAGTAATGCTGCCCAAATTGGAGGATATGGATACGGCATTGCGGCTGGGATGGATCGGCACGATTCGCGACAAGATCATTGGACCGCCCCGCCTGGCCGTGCCCCTGTTGCAAACCCTGGCTGGGACGCAGCCGGAACAACTGGCCGGCCACTACGGGATCGCCATCACCACCCCGGATGATGGCAGTGCGCTGCTGGAAGCCATCGCCGCGCGCCGGGGCATGCTGCTCCGCGGAGGCACGGCCGATCTATTTCGCGCGGCGGAATTGGTGCTCGCGGATTTCCGGGCGGGCCTGCTGGGACGGATCACCCTGCAGCCGGCTCCGTGAAACACGGCCCCTTGCCCAATACGGATGCAAATACGTGGTATCGAATGATTGAGGGGTTGTAAGGGCTTAATTGCCGCTCCGACCGGGTAATGCCAGTTAAATAGGATATATGATGTGCTAGTGGTGGGCGGCGGCGGAATCCGCTTAGTCCGCGCTGTGTTCCACCACACTTAATATTCGAGGAGGAGCGATCCCATGGCCGAATCCATTCCCCAATCCCACATGGACCTGTTCCAGAAAAAAGCCTTCGCCTTTCTGGCGGTGAGGCTGGAAAACGGCGGCATCCAGGTCAACCCTGTCTGGTGCGACCACGACGGCACGCACGTGGTAATCAATTCCGCTCAGGGCCGCGCCAAGGACAAGGCCATGCGCGCCAACCCCGCAGTGACCCTCTGCATTTCCGATCCGGATGACCCGTACCGTTACCTGGAGGTGCGAGGCAAAGTGGTGGAAATTTCCACGGAAGGCGCGGACGCACACATAGACGCCATGGCCAAGAAGTACATGGGCGCGGATAAATATCCGTACCACAAGCCGGAGGAGGTGAGGGTGATCTACCGCATCGCGCCGGAAAGGGCGCGGGCCTTTCCGGCGTAGGCATCCCGCGGAGATTCGGCCGATCTATTGCGCGCGGCGGAATTTCTGCTCGCGGATTTCCGGGCGGGCCTATGGGGATGGATCAACCTGCAGCCGGCTCCGTAAAACTCGGCTCCTTGCTGGACCCGGAGGGCCGCAAAAGGTAATTTGAAATTCATCCCGCCTTTCCAGCAACATCACAGCCGCATTCGCCTCTGCCGGAAAGGAGCGAGGTGTCTCGCCTGCAATATTCCGAAGTCCCTCCGTCATCACGGCTGCGCACCATTACCTCGTCACAGGCATCTTTAAGCCTGCATTCCCCACCAGTACAAAGTATCGCCCAGGCTGCCCTGTAGCATCCTCGATCCAGAAAATTTGGATGGAAACAAATGAACTATAAACAAATGTGGGAATGAATGCCGACGCTGGAACCGGGCATTATTAATGCTCGATCCTTCGGACGCCTCGCCGACAAATACGAATGTGCTGGCCGGCGAGGTGCACGAGATGGAGAAGGCAGATTCGGCGGATACGAACTACAGCGACGGCAAGCGCTACACGGTGGAGGTGGAAATCCCCTCCGGTGTGCCAAGCCAGGTGATCTTCCGGTTTGTCTACAGCAGCGGTACCTGCGAGGCGGCGGGCATTCCGGGCGTGCCGCGCCCGTTTACGTTGTACGCACTGTAGCGCCCCGTTGTGACGACGCGAAAGGCCGGGCTCAACTGCCCGGGGCGAACGGCTGGAGTAGCAATGTCATAGCGACGTGGCCGTTGGTGGCGGCGTAATCCAGTGCGGTGCGGCCCAGGTCGTCCGTGTGGCGCAGATCGGCCCCATGACCGATCAGCAGGCGCACTTTTTTCAACTGGCCCCGTGCCGCGGCGATCATCAGCGGGGTCATCCCTGCGGGGCCGGGCCCGTTTGCGTCGGCTCCCAGCTCCAGCAGCTGGGCAACCATGGAAGGGCTGCCCCAAACCGCAGCCGTGACCAATGGTGGGTTTCCCCTTGCGTTTCGGTGCCGCAGGCTCGCTCCGTGCCTAACCAGATACGCCACTAGAGCCGGGTTGCCATAGTGGGCCGCCACCAGCAATGGAGTGTCACCCTCCTTGCTGCGAGCCCCTACTTGGGCCCCGGCCTTCACCAGGAGCCGCAACACGCCCGCCTGCCCACTGTGAGCAGCGGCAATCAGCGGTGTGTCCCCGTTGGCGTTACGGGCCTCGATCTGCGCTCCCTTTTCCAGCAACAAGCGGACGATGGTCTCATGTCCACTGAGGGCAGCCCACAGCAGGGCCGTGTCGCCGTTGTTGTCCCGTACCTCCAGGTCCGGCCCCATGCTCAGCAAGTAGCGCAGCACGTCGAGCTGCCCATGGCGCGCCGCGGCCACCAGCGCCGTCTCCCCATAAATGTTCTTTGCGTCCAGGTGGGCGCCCGCCGCGACCAGCAATTTCACAACCTCCAGGTGCCCATTGATGCTCGCGCGCACCAGCGGGAGATACCGGCATGAGTTCTCCGCATTCACGTCCATCCCAGCCTGGATGAAGAGCATCGCGGATTCCGTTTTGCCGAGAGACGCCTGAATCATGAAATTCAACGGAGTGAAGGCGTCACCTCGTGAGCGAAGCGTCTCCAATGCCGCATTGCGTCCGTCTTGCGCCCCCGCAAGCAACAGTCCCGCACCGGCGATAGCCGCGGCGGGCAGAACTGTCTTCCAACATTTCATTGGGCACCTCCTTCCCTCGCATTATTCGCTATCAGGACCACGCTCAGTTGTCTCGGCGGTGAGATTGAATCATGCGGTAAATTCCTTGGATATTGAACAACCGCATTTTCTCGTGCCTGAATCTACTTTTGTTCTGGTTCAGGGTGACCAGGCGCTTGATTTCCTTGAACCGACATTTCCCAGATGAAGCCGCCAATACAGCCCTAACAACTCCTCGTACCCTCGATACCACAATTTTGGAAGGGGAATCCACAGGCGCGCATAGGCCTCATATTCCGCAGCTTTATAGGGGTCAATCTCGTAGCGCAGGTAGCGAGTTATTCTGGCATGATCGGCTAACGTGTGATTGGGAATTGAGATTGCGAACAATTAGTTAACATAATCCTGCTTAATATCGCATATTTATGTTTCTCACCATTGTAATAGCCGTTTAGGACATTTTTACTCTTAATGCGCCAGATGACTCTTCATCGCGTCGTGCCCACATCTCAATTTATCCCCCGCGGCGATCCCACCGGATCACGAGATATGCGGCATGATTTCTTCGGAGATTCGATGCAGATTTTCCAATTTTCCGGCTTCGC
>JAPUIH010000256.1 GCA_027297205.1 SAR324 cluster bacterium
GGCGTGAAGGGCGAATTGAATGTGCATCCCATGACCGACGATCCCGCCTACTACGAGAAATGCGAGGCGGTGATTCTGGAGACGGAGCGGGGCCTGCAGGCATTTACGGTGGGGGGCCTGCGCATGGCGGGCCGGCATTGGATCATGGCCCTGGAAGGGGTGGGTGGCCGCGATGCCGCGGAAACTTTGCGGGGAGCCGGTGTGCTGCTGGAAGAATCGCAGTTGCGGCCCATGGCGGCCGGCGAGTATTTTCAGCACGATCTGATCGGCTGTGCGGTGGAAACCCTGGATGGCAATCTGCTGGGCCGGGTGACGGAAATCGTGACCACCGGCGCCAACGACGTGCTGGTGGTGGAACTAGACGGCAAGGCGCGCATGCTGCCCATGGTGGGCGAAGTAGTGCGGAAAGTGGAATTGGAAAAGCGGCTGATTCGCATCTCGCCCCTGCCGGGATTGTTGGAGTTGGACGAGCCATGACATCCATCGACGTGCTCACGCTCTTTCCCGGTCTGTTCCAGCCCTTCTGCAGCGAAGGGCTGATCGGGCGGGCCATCCGGGAGCAGCTGCTGGAGATCAATGCGGTGGATTTGCGCCCTCATGGATTGGGCCGGCATCGCTCGGTGGATGAGGAACCCTACGGCGGCGGCGCGGGCATGGTGCTGCGGCCGGAGCCGGTGTTCAAGGCGGTGCGCGAGCGCGAGGCGCTGCACGGCAAAGCCGGGCGCGCCACCTGGAAAGTGTTGCTGACACCCCAGGGCGAGCCTTTCAGCCAGGCCCAGGCGCGGCAGCTCGCCGGACGCGAGGAGGCGCTGCTGCTGATCTGCGGGCGCTACGAGGGATTCGACGAGCGCATCCGTACCGGTCTGGCCGACCAGGAAATTTCCCTGGGTGACTTTGTGGCCCTGGGCGGCGAGACGGTGGCCATGGTAATGATCGAGGTGATCGCCAGGCTCATCCCGGGCGTATTGGGAAATCCCGAGTCCGGCAGGGAAGAATCTTTTGTGGACGGCTGGCTGGAATATCCGCAGTACACCCGGCCGCCCGAGTTCGAGGGCATGCATGTGCCCGAAGTGCTGCTGTCCGGCAACCATGGGGCTATCGCGCGCTGGCGCAAGGCCGAGGCGAAAAAACGCACCGCAACGCGCCGGCCGGACCTGCTGCCCCGCAAGAGGGCCTGAGGGGCCGGGGCCGGAACATTCAACAACGGTTGGGGCCCGCGGGATGCGGCGCTCACCCAGTGGAGAAATGACATCATGATCAAGCCGCTCATTCAGTGGGTCGAGCAGTCCCAACTGCGAACGGACCTGCCCCCCCTGCCCGTCGGTGCGGAGGTGCGGGTCAATTACCGAATCCGCGAGGGAGAAAAGGAGCGCATCCAGGCCTTCCAGGGGGTGGTGATCGGCAAGCACGGTGGGCCGAAGAGCCTCACTTCCACTTTTACCGTGCGCAAGGTCACCCAAGGCTTTGGGGTGGAGCGCACCTTTCCGCTGCACTCCCCGAGCATCGAGAGTGTGAAAGTGGTGCGCCTGGGCCGGGTGCGCCGGGCCAAGCTGTACTATTTGCGCAATTTGAGCGGCAAGAAGGCCAGGATTCGCGAAAAAAAGAATGCCTGATTTTGGGCTGGAAGCGGCACTGTGGGAAAAAGGATTCCGGCGCGTGGCCGGCGTGGACGAGGCGGGGCGCGGGCCCCTTGCCGGTCCTGTGGTGGTCGCCGCAGTGGTGTTGCCGGCGTGCTGGCACTGTGAGGTGCCCCTGGACGACAGCAAGCGCATGACGCCGGAAGCGCGGGAGGCGGCCTTTGCCCATGTGCGCAGGGAGGCGCTGGCGTGGCGGATGACGGTGGTGCCGCCGCAAGAGATTGACCGCGTCAACATCCTGCAGGCCACCCTGGCGGGCATGTGCCACACGGTGGCCTGCATGCAACCGGCCCCGGACTTTGTGCTGGTGGATGGAAACCGGGCGCCGGAGCTGGACGTGCCCTGCGAGACGGTGGTAAAGGGCGATGCCCGCTCCATGTCCATCGCGGCGGCCTCGGTGCTGGCCAAGGTGGCGCGGGACCGCATCATGCGCGTTTACGCAATCTGGTATCCACAATGGGGATTCGAGCGGCATAAGGGTTATGGCACGCGCATGCACATGGAAGCCATCAGCCGCCATGGCCGCAGCCCCATCCACCGTTTCTCCTTCCGCGTCAGGCGGGTGGAATGAACGCCCGGGGCAAGCTGGGCAGGCAGGGCGAGCGGATCGCGGCGCGCTTCCTGGAAGAGTTGGGATATCAAATCCGGGAGCGCAACTACCGTTGCGCCCTGGGCGAGATTGATCTGATTGCGACCTCCGGCGAGTATCTGGTATTTGTGGAGGTCAAGGCTCGTACGGCGGGCCAGAGTATTCATCCTTCTGCCTCGGTGACGCCGCGCAAACAGGCGAAGGTGCGGCAGGTGGGCGAGCATTACCGGGCTCACCATCCGCAATACACGCAGCAGCCTCGCTTTGACGTGGTATCCGTCGAAGTGGCGGGCAAGGAGGAGAAAGTAGAACACCTCGTCAATGCCTTTTGAGCAGGGCGGGGCCGGAACCGGTTGGCTCAACCGGGTATCACACAATTTAGGCGAACGGCATGATAATTCATAAATCGGCATTAAAGCGGGCGCGGCAGAACCTGAAGCGCAACGCCCGCAACCGGGCATTGCGCACGGCATTGCGCACGGTGATCAAGAACTACCGGGCCTTGCTCGCGGCCAAGGACTTCGAAAGCGCGCAGGCCAATCTGCCCGGAGTGCACAAGGCCATCGACCGGGCCGTCACCAAAGGTGTGCTTAATAAATTTACCGCCGCGCGTTACAAATCCCGTCTCACGGTCGCCCTCAACAAGGGCCAGGCCGCCTGAGGTCATGCACCGCGCGCAGAGCCCGGTGATGGGCCGCGGCGCTATCATTTTCACAATTGCAGGACAGGTGTAAGGCCATGTTGCAAGGAATGTTGGGCAGAAAGATCGGCATGACCCAGATCTTCAACGAAAGCGGAGAGTGCATCCCCGTGACCGTGGTGGAGGTGGGGCCCGTAACCGTGGTGCAGATCAAGACCCTGGAAAAGGACGGTTACGAGAGCGTGCAGGTGGGCTATCAGCCGATTACGAAGGAAAAGCACATCACCAAACCGATGCAGGGGCATTTCAAGGATACCGCGCCGACCCGCCATTTGAAGGAGTTCAAGGTGCACGACCTGTCCCAGGTGCAGGTGGGGCAGAGTTTCGACCTGACCATCTTTTCCGAAGGGGAGAAAGTGCAGGTGAGAGGGTTATCCAAGGGCAAGGGCTTCCAGGGCGTGATCAAGCGCCACGGTTTCAAGGGCGGCCCGGAGTCCCACGGCTCGCGCTTCCACCGCAGTCCCGGTTCGATCGGCAACCGCACCTTCCCAGGACGGGTCTTTCCTGGAAAGCGCATGCCCGGTCATATGGGGGCCGAGATGGTGACCGTGCGCAATCTGGAAATTCAGAAGGTCATTCCGGAAAAAAACCTGTTGTTGATCAAGGGCGCCATTCCGAGCCACAACGGTGCGCTGGTCGAAGTGCGCAAGCCAAAAACGCCCTAGTCCCCCGGTGCGGTCACTCCGCCGCTCCGGGAGCCCCGGCCCGCCTTTCCTGAGCGGGCCCACCGCAGATTTCCGGCGCCTCCCCGGCCATACCCACGGCAGGTTTACCCATGGAAATCCGAAAGGCCGACCAGCGGGACCGGCGCGCATGGCTGCGTATCCGGCGCACAATGTGGCCCCAGGGCTCGGCCAAGGCCCACGAACGGGAGATCGCGGCGGGAATGGCCGGGGAGCAGGGCCGCCTGTTCCTTGCGGTGCGGGAAGGCCGGGCTTATATCGCCATGCTCGAATGCAGGGTGCATCAGGGCGCCCGGCAGGAGGCCGAGGAAGAGGGGAGCCGGCGGCTGGTGGAAATCGAAAAATGGTATATCGCACCCAACTACAGAAGCCAGGGCGTTGGCGCGGAATTGCATAATATGCTCGGCCAGTGGCTTGCGGAAAATGACCAGGGGAGCCTGCTCTCCCATGCGGGATTGCTGAGCGGCGCGCCGAGCAAGGGGGATTTCTCCCAGCTATACGACGACTCCCTGCGCCTGTTCTCCCACCGCCGGCTCCCCCTGGAAGAATAATCCCCGTTGATGGCGCCCTCTCTCCCACCGCGCCGCATTGGGCTCTGTATGAAAACAACCCCCACAGCCCTGAGCAGCCTGCCCACTGCTGAGTGGGGTGAGCGTCTCGAAAAGGGAGCGAGGGCTTGATATTATGCCGGTGGCCTGCGAGACAGCCGCCTGTGGCGGCTTCCTCGGGCACACGGAACCGAGTGTTCAATCAGGACCTAGGCATCTAGCCTGGAGAACCGTTGGGGGCGAGCCTTGCGAATAGGGAAGGCCAGTCTGCGGCGCGGCGCACTTTAGGATGGGTGAATTCCCGGTTGAAGAAGCGGCTCATCACCCATACTTCCACGTCCCTGCAGCGTTCCAGCACGTCCAGGCAGTTGTCCGGATGGTCGTCGATGAAAAAACCCGGCCGCTCCGGATCGCGCAACTCCGCCACAATCTCCCCCTTGCTGGGCGGCACCTTGTCCCGGTAGGCGTGCAGGCCGCAGAAGTGCAGGCTGTCGTACCTGAAACCCAGAGCCGCCAGGTTGGCCTCGCGCTTTTCCATGTAGGGCTCGGGAAAGTTGGTGAGCAGGTGCACGGGATTGCCTGCCGTGAGCGCATTGAAGCGCGCCGGCGCCACCAGGGCCTCCATCTGCCCGGAATCCCGGGAGTCCAGGAAAGCCTGCCAGCGCTCATACATCTCTTCCCGCGTGAGCAGATCGTCGAAAAACCAGCTCCCCGTCTCGTAGCGTTCGGGCAGGTCCATCCCGTAAGTGCGGTTGAGGAAGCGCACGAAGGCGCCCTCGAAATTCAGCAACACCCCGTCGATGTCCAGGAAAAACTGCATGCCGCTCCGGGAAAGCCAGGCAAGATGGCAGGGAACTGGAGTATGCAACCAACCCAAGGCTGGCCGGGCCCTCCGCCGCCAGGGGCCGACGGCCCTCCCGGCAGTGTAGGGCAGCGTAGGCAGTTTGGATAGACCGGATCGGGGAACATTGCGGGGTGGACTGACTGTATCTACACCCGGCGCAGACTGGGTGCAGGGACCCGCGGCCAATGGGCGGCGCATCCCAGCGCGGCCGTTTTATCGGTTCTTCCCCGCGGGGGCGGGCCATGCGGAGCGCTGCACGGAGGGGAATTTATCCGCCCTTCCCGCGGAAAATTCTGTAAAGTGAACCATTGCGCCCCAGCCTACAGGCGCGGACCGATCGAAATCAATTTGCAAGAGGGTGTCCATGGCGGAGCCGGAAATGATCTGCAAGGCCTGCATGAGCGAAGTATCGCAAACGGGAAAGATGACCTGCGAGGCCTGCAACGAGGTGGTATGCGTGCGCTGCTGGCGCGATCACGGCGGCACCTGCGGATTTCCCGACTGCAAGGAGGCCGTGGCCGGACGGTAATGCGCCGCCTCCGTCCCGGGCCGAATGCGTGCGCACCGCCCGTGTCCAGGGCGGCCATTAATCCTCTTGCTCCTCCTCGACCACCTCATCCTCCTGGTCGTCGTCATCAACCCAGACAGGCTCGCCATTAAACGGTAAAGACCCGTCTTCCTTTGTCCATATCAGCGCCCATTTTCGATCTACGATTGCCCCGCTCAGGTTTGCCGCTCTTAGCGTTGCCCTGCCAAGGATCGCCTCGCCCAGGTTTGCCCCGCTCAGGTTTGCCTCGGTCAAGTCTGCATCTTCAAGATTCGCCCTACTCAAGTCTGCCCTGCTCAGATTTGCCCAGTTCAGGTTTGCCCCACTCAGGTTCGCCCCGGTCAAGTCTGCATCTTCAAGATTCGCCCTACTCAAGTCTGCCTCGCTCAGGTCTGCCAAGCTTAGGTCCGCCATTCTTAGGCTCGCCTCGCTTAGGTCCGCCCCGCTCAAAATTGCCCCTCTCAGATATATACTATGAAATCTGGCCCAGGGTAGATTCGCTGCGATTAGGTCCGCTCCAAGGAGATTGACGCTGCGTAATTCTATCCACATGGGGTCCTGCTCCCGCCCTTGCCAATGACGGTCCCTGAGTACCTTGACAACCGCCTTGTTGTCCTCCCGCAGATCGTGGGATTTTGCTTTCGGATTATAGGGCGAGTTGCTGCGCAGGTAGGCCGCCATAATCAGCATGATGGACGGGTGATCCTCCTGCGAATCGCGGGCGATATGCTCCAGGGTATAGATGCCCCCCATGTGTACCTCCAGCAGGGGCTTTCCCTGATTGTCATGCGCGGTTGCGGTTTCCAATCCCTGTTAACTTCGCTATCAATGGCTCCATGGTCAATTTCGATTGAATTGCATTTTTGTTTGGAGGAACGATGCCGATCGCGGACAAACTGAAGGAACTGGGAATCGAGCTGCCGCCCGCCCCCGCGGCCGCGGCCAACTACGTGCCCTACGTGCTGGAGGGCGGGCTGCTGTTCGTGGCGGGGCAGGTGCCCCTGGGGCCGGACGGCAAGCTGCACTACGTGGGCAAGGTGGGCGCGGACGCCGACGAGCAGCAGGGCTACCAGTCCGCGCGCCTGTGCGCCCTCAACGCCCTGGCTCAGATCAATGCAGCCCTGGGCAGCCTGGACAAGGTGAAGCGGGTCTTAAGCCTGCGCGGATTCGTGAACTGCACTCCGACGTTCACCAATCAGCCCGAGGTGATCAATGGCGCTTCGGACCTGCTGGTGGAAGTGTTCGGGGAGCAGGGCCGCCATGCGCGGGCGGCGGTGGGCAGCAACGCCCTGCCCCGGGGGGTGATGACCGAAGTGGAAGTGCTGGTGGCGGTGGTCTAGGGCGCGCTACGGGGTGACGGAGTGCGGCCAGGAGATCAATTCCAAAGCCGGGGCGCCCTGCGGTGCCACGGACAAGCCAGGCTTGTCCGTGCCGGTGGGGGTCTTTCCAACACGGACAAACGAGTTTGTCCGTGCCACCCTTATTTGCTGTGGCATAGGGCAAAAAATCCACGAGGTAAAATCTAGGGGAAGCAACGCGAGAGTCGCAGCGGTGCGTTCCCCCATACCCCTCCTAATTGGAGCTATGTTTGGCTGCCTGCCAAACCTGGCTTGAACGGGGTGCAGGGGCCCGCGGCCTCTGCTGGGAGCG
>JAPUIH010000257.1 GCA_027297205.1 SAR324 cluster bacterium
CAGGTGGAACTGAGCATATCCAGGCTCAGCGGCGTGCGCGTCGAGTTGCACCAGCGCATACTGAGGCTGGGGGAGCTGATACTTGAGGCTTGGGTGGAAGCGCTGTTCCTCAACGAACGCGGACGCCCCATGCGCGTCCCAGCCGCGCACAGGGACGGCCTGCGCGCCTACCTGGCCGATCCGGAAAAATCCGAGGGGAATATCAAGCGCCAAAGCAAGGGCGGGAGCCGGAGCCGCGCCGTCAGAAACTGATGCGGGCCAGGGGGGTTTTGCGCGAAGCGTCCAACACTTCGCCGACCCGGGTCATGCCCCGCCGCTCCAGTTGCGCCAGCAGTTTGAGGAACAGTTCCGCGGTCATCAGCGCATCTCCCAAGGCGGTGTGCCGCCCCGCATTCTCAATCCCGTAGCGCCGTATCAGTGAATCCAGGGAGTGGGAAGTCTGATTGGGATGCAGCACCGCGGACATGAGCAGCGTGTCCAGCACCGGTTGGGTTAAGCGGATGCCTGTGCTGAGCTCTTTCTCTTTCAGAAAGCGCATGTCAAAAGCCGCGTTGTGGGCCACCAGCACCGCATCCTCCGCGAAGCGCGAGAACGCGCCGAGTACCGTGCCGATATCCGGCTGTTCGGCCAGCATATCGGGTGTAATGCCATGCACCTTGATCGACTCGGGTCCCAGGGGACGGCCGGGATTTACCAGTTGATCGAAATTTTCGTTCTGCAAAATATGCCCGTCCACGATGGTCACCGCACCGATCGAGATAATCTCATCACCCCTGGAGGGTTCCAGCCCCGTGGTTTCCGTGTCGAAGACCACATAACGCAACCCACTGAGCGCCGCGGAATGGCCGTCCGGCCTCGTGGCGGGCTCGGCGGATTCGCCGCTTCTTGGCAACTGATCAATCCGCACGGTGGGCGCGCCCTGCTCGGGATCTTCGAAACTGAGCACAAACCCGAGCAGTTGGGGACCGTCGCTCTGCAGGGGCGCCGCTCTGATCCGCAAGGGCTCTTGGCCCTCCCTGTCCACCATGAAGTGGGTCAGCGGATGCGCAACCTGGTAGGCGATCTGGGAGCGGATTGCGTCCAGGGCGTAGTCGCAGAGAGCCTTGTCGATGAGCCGAAAAATGGGGCGCCGCCGGCCCAGATAGCCGTCTTTGTCCAACAGCCGCTTGGCCGCGCTGTTGTAGCGCAGCACGGTGCCGGAGAGATCGCACAGAATTACCCCTTCGCGTAGCGCCTCCAGAATGGACTCCAGCCCGTGCTTTTCCTGATTGAGGGCGCCCAATTCCCTATCCAGCCTGCGCGCGATGTCCTCCTCGCTGACCTCGTGCCGCTGTACCAATTCGTTGAGGACATATTCCAGATGTCCCAAATGCTGTTGTTCCTCCAAGCCGAGGCGCACTCCCTTCGCGCCGTGCAGCAGCGCCTCCAGGTCTTCCCCCAGCAGGTCCAGGGGAAATACATAGCGGCGGAAAAACAACCGCAGGGCGAAACCCGCCACCGCAAGCAGGGAACCCAGGGCGATCACCAGGTAAAAGATGATCCGCCCTCGCAGCAGCGCCGGCACCTTGGCCAATTCTTGTCCGTTCTCCAGCCAAAAGATCAGCGTCAGGGCGGCGCCCAGCGCCAGCATGGCTCCCGCCAGACCCAGGGCCCATGTCCAATACACCTGTTCGGGACCTCGCCTTCTGTATGGTGCTGCCATATTCATTTTGATATGAGGCGGGTTACTGTGCGCAGCCGCGGCAGGATCAGAGCACTTCCAATCCGCCGTACTTGTCCTGAATGAATCCCTCAAAATCCGCGATGGTCTGCAATGCATTGATCAGAAAATGCCCTTGCAAGCGGTTGAGGTTCTTGAAATCTATGAGATTGGAAGGACTCTCCCCTTGCGCCTGCTGGCGGAAATGCTGCCGTATGCGCAATACCATCACGAAATCGTAGGCGGCGCGGGCCGCATCGGCCAAATCGCCGGGAATGACCCCGCGTTCCCGAGCCACTTCCAGACGCTTGAGCGTATTGGACTGCGATACCCCGCAGTCAAGCGCCACCGCCCGCAGGCTTCTCACCATGGGGCTCAGCGCCTGCCTCTTGATATCAATGGGCGGCGGGGACATGCCCACCAGCCTGCGCAGTTTCCACCCCAGCGAATTGACGGGCAACCCGCCGAACACCTCACCCTCTCCGGTCATGTAGCGCAGGAAGCCCCTGCTGGAAGCGATATGTTGCAACAGGTCCCGCCACAAGTCATCCACCAGGGTGGGCTCCCCGAACAGGCAGCGGAAATCGAAGTATATCGACGCTTTTAGCAGAGCTTCCGGATCGGAAGTGACGATGAGCCGCGCGAACATTTCCCGCCATTCGGAAAGACTGAGGCAAAGCTCAGGGTTGCTGGCCATGATGTTCCCTTTGCAGCGGGGAAAACCACAGACTTGCAGCCCTTCCACAACTCGCCCGGCGAACTCAAGGAACCAGTGCCGCGCAGGCTCCCGTGCGGCGTCCGGGAGGTCGCTGAAGACCAGGCCGTTGTCCTGATCCGTACTGAGGGTCTGCTCGCTTCTGCCTTCGCTGCCCATGGCGATCCAGGCGAAGGGCGCGGGCGGCGGGCCCGCCATTTCGGCCAGGGTCAGTTCCAGCACCCGGATGGCCACACGGTCGTTGATCTCAGTGACCAGCTCGGTGAGTGCGGCGGCGGTGCCTTCCTCCGCGAACAGCGCACGCACCAAGTCATTTGCCTTTTGCCGTAACTCCGCCAGCTCGGCCACCGTAGCTCCCTGTGCCATCTGCTGAAACAAGGCCGCGGGATGATTGCGCTGGAAGGTCAGCCAGTCCCGCTCCGAGACCACACCGATCATGCCCTCGCCATCCTTGACCACCAAATGGCTGATCTTGTTGTGGATCATCAACATGAGCCCATCGAACAGGGGTTTCTCCCCATCGATGGAGATGATTTCGCGGGTCATCACTTCATCAACTTTTCGTCCGGTATCCATATTGGCCGCCAACACGCGCCGCACCATATCCGTTTTGGTGATCATCCCCACCGGCTCGGAGCCCTCGAGCACCACCAGTGAGCCCACCCCTTGCTCGGCCATCAGCTTTGCGGCCTCCGCGATGCTGCTCCCGCGGGCTATGGTGATACCCGGCCCACCAACCAGTTCCGCAACCTGACGGGTAAATGGGGACAGTCCTTTCTTTTGCGCGGTTTCCGTCATGGGGCTTAATGCTGCTCCCTCTGATGGCCGGCGGCCCGCCGCGGCCTGCCCCGACTGACGTATGCAATGGCCACTAGAACAGTGACTGCTGAGGCCCGGCATCCCTTTTGAAATGGTGCACGGCGAGGCCCGGCCTATGCGGCGACAGACCCAGCTTTTTACAGTGTAGCGTGAACAGCCGGGCAAGGGCGTCGGCGCGCACGCCCTGGCCCTTCATGCGCCGTCCAAAGCGGATGTCCGACATGGCCCCTCCGCGCACCTCCTGGATGGCGTGGATTACTTTCTTTGCCCTCTTGGGATAGGCCTGCTCCAGCCAGTCCACGAACAAATCCTCAACCCCCAACGGCAGACGCAGCATAATGTATCTGGCGGCGGTGGCTCCCCGCTCGGCGGCCTGCTCAAGGATCGCGGGCATTTCATGATCGTTCAGCCCCGGGATCAAAGGTGCGACGTTCACATTTGTGGGTATACCCGCCTGAGCGAGCCCCGCAATTGCGTCCAGGCGCTTTGCCGGCGCGGCGGCCCGCGGTTCCATGCGCCTGGCCAACTCCCCATCCAGCGTCGTCACCGATACGGTGACGCGCACCAGATCGCGCTTCGCCAGCTCGGCCAGCACGTCCAGATCCCTCAGAACCAGGGCGCTCTTGGTGATCACCTCTACGGGATTGCCGAATTTGAGGAACACCTCCAGGCAGCGCCTGGTGAGCTGGAACTTGCGCTCGATCGGCTGGTAGCAGTCCGTATTGCCGGACAGCCCCACCACCTGCGGCCGCCAGCGCCGGGCGCGCAACTCCTTTGCCAGCAGTTCCGGCGCGTCCAGTTTCACCATCAACTTCGATTCAAAATCCAGCCCCGCGGAAAAGCCCAGATACTCGTGGCTGGGCCGTGCATAACAGTACACACAGCCGTGCTCGCAACCACGGTAGGGATTGAGACTGTAGTCGAACGTGACGTCAGGGCTGTCGTTGCGGGCAAGCACCGTGCGCGCCTGATCCCGGTATAGTTGGGTTGGTACCTTTGGCTCCGGATTGCCCGCCAGCCGCTCGGACTCCAGCCACTCCGGATCCCAGACCATATCGATCGGATCAAAGCGATTGGGGGGATTGCTTGAGGTACCCCGCCCTTTCAGATTAAGCCGGTTGTTGCTGCCACCTTCCATGATAATCCGTGCACAAAACGCGAGTTCAGACCCGGTAAATGAGAACATATGTTCGCATGTTATAGCACTCAGGAGCAGTAAAGCAAACTCCTCGCGGTCCCCATTTACAGCGCGCTGCAAGGAAACCGGCGCAAACCCGGAACTACGGCTAGGGAGGCGGGATTCAGCGGAAGAAGCGCAGAAAACGCACGGCGCGCAACAGCATTCCCAGCGCATTGCGGAGCAGGAATATCCTAAGCATCTGGAAACTGAAGTTTGAAAGCATCTGGCGCAGGCGGGGATCGCGCGCCACGGCCCGCGCAATGCGGCGCAGCAAATACACCGCTAGCACCAGCACCAGCGCGATGAGGATCAGACGGATATGCAGGGCGTGTCCTCCTGTTCGTTCGCGACACGGCGGGCCGGCCACAGCCCACAGTGGCAGGCAAGGGCCGCCTCAGGACTCCACGGTATCAAATTCCGCCGGGGCGGTGACTTCCACCCACTCGGCATCCTCGGAATAATCCACCAGACTATGGGGGATGGACGGGGGTTGCAGCCAGCACCCCCCCGCCTCTATGCGCACTTCGCCCGCACCTTCAATCCACATCTTCACCCAGCCCTTGAGCACGTAGTTCATCTGAAAATCCAGATGATGGAAATGCTTGCCCGTGCCGCCCGCGGGGCAGGGTGCGGAGCAGCGAATCACGTGAGCATGATATTGCCCACCCGTGGCCTCCCGCACACCCAGGTCGCGATACTCCAGGTAGGGGCGCAGCCCACCCCCCACGAATTTATTTTCTCCAGCATGCACTATCGCTACTTTCTGGCCATGATCAGCCATGGTTACCCTCCACAGGTCTAAACGTTAATCAACAATTAAGCTGAAATCGTTGGCCCTTCGCCGGGCATTGTCAAGTGACTTCGGCGAGCTCGGGCCAGCACCGGGGACGGCCCGGAGTGCATTGACTCTCTCCGTCGGAATTCTGATACACTCGACCGCCAAGCCGGAAATTAGGCGCACCGCGCGCGGCCAGGCCACCAGTAACCCAACCATAAGGCGGCACCATGCATGTTCTGATCACCGGCGCGGCGGGATTTATCGGCAGCAAGCTGAGCAAGGCCCTCGCGGAGCGTGGCAGCCTGGGCGACGCGGCGGGCAAGCCCGTACCCATCTCGCGCATCACCCTGCTCGATGTGAACGAGCCTCGGCCGCCGCCGGATGCCGCTGTGGAAATGCGCCTCCAGGCGGGTGATATCCGCGATCCGGAACAGTTGCGAAGCGCTCTCACGCCCGGCACGAAAGCGGTATTTCACCTGGCCGCGGTGGTGAGCGGTCAGGCGGAGGCAGACTTCGATCTGGGGATGGGAATCAACCTGGATGGCACGCGAACGCTGCTGGATGCCTGCCGCGAATTGCCCGAGCCGCCCAAGCTGGTATTTCCCAGTTCGGTGGCCGTATTTGGCGGTGAAATGCCGGAAGTAATCCGCGACGACACCCTGGCCACCCCACGCACCTCCTACGGCGCGCAAAAGGCCATCTGCGAGCTGATGATCAACGATTACACGCGCAAGGGTTTTGTGGATGGGCGGGTGATGCGCCTGCCCACCATTTCCGTGCGGCCGGGCAAACCCAATCAGGCCGCCTCCACCTTTGCCAGCAGCATCCTCCGCGAGCCCCTGCAGGGCGAGCAGGCCGTGTGTCCCGTGCCGGTGGAGACGGGCATCTGGATCATGTCGCCGCGCCGCGTGATCGCGGCCCTGCTGCATGGCTGTGACCTGGCCGCTGCAATGTGGGGCGAGCAGCGCATCCTCAATCTGGCCGGGCTGACCGTGACGGTGCGGGAAATGCTGGCGGCCATGGAACGGGCCGCCGGGACGGA
The DNA here is from genome assembly GCA_027297205.1 of SAR324 cluster bacterium. Taxonomy (GTDB): domain Bacteria; phylum SAR324; class SAR324; order SAR324; family JACQKK01; genus JAPUIH01. The sequence goes on from JAPUIH010000257.1 coordinate 6,234, forward strand.
GGCGCTGGAGCGCGTGCGCATGGAACCGGACCAGCAGATCACCCGCATCATCACCGGCTGGCCGGCCCGTTTCGACTCCCAACGCGCGCTGGGACTGGGCTTCCAGGCTGATGCGGACATGGACGAGGTCTTGCGCATCTTCCTGGAAGACGACCGGATCACGCCCGGCGCCTGAGGCCCGGCCGGTCTACTTGTGCACGATCTTAAAGTAGGAATCCTTGCGGATCACCTTGCCGTCCCGGAAGGTGAACAGGTCGCAGCCCAGCCAGTCCTGCCGTTCACCTGATTTTGTGGTGCCCGTGCGCCGCCACTGGGAGCAACCCATGTTGCCACTCACCCAATTGGCCGTGGGCTCCCAGTGAATGTCGGGGATGGCTGCGAACAGCGCGGCGAACTCCGCCCGTACCGCCTCCTTGCCCGAGAAGCGCTCTCCCCAGATATCCGGTCCTGCGGCCTTGTCGAACTCGC
>JAPUIH010000258.1 GCA_027297205.1 SAR324 cluster bacterium
CCTCCGGGGTAGCCGCCGAACAACTCGAGCGGCACATCTTCAGCACCGACTTTCTGCTGGAACGCCCCCTGCTTAAAGCGATTTCCGCCCGCGAGGCGCCCCCGGTGCTGCTCATCGACGAGGTGGACCGCGCCGACGAGGAGTTCGAAGCTTTTCTGTTGGAACTGCTGAGCGAGTTTCAGATTACCATTCCGGAAATCGGCACCATCCGCGCCACCCACCCCCCATTGGTCATTCTCACATCGAACCGGGTGCGCGAACTTTCCGATGCCCTCAAGCGGCATTGCCTGTACCATTGGATAGACTATCCGACCTTCGACAGGGAATTGGAGATCGTGCGGAGCCGGGTGCCCGGGATCGCCGAGCGCTTGGCGCACCAGGTGGTGCGGGTGGTACAGGCCCTGCGGGCCATGCACCTGGAAAAGCCGCCGGGCGTGGCGGAAACCCTGGACTGGGCGATTGCCCTGCTGGAGCTGGGCCGCTCTGGACTGGACGCGGGAGCCCTGGAAGATACCAAGGGGTGCTTTCTCAAGACCAACGCCGACTTCGAGGTGTTGCGGACCCAACTGACCACCCTGCTGAATGCCGCCGAAGCCAATTGATACGCGATCCGTCAACCCGGATCCAATCGGGGTGGGTCTGCGGCTGCACGGCAGGGTCGTCCCAACCGGCCATGTCCACCACGATTAATATGTCCATTCTCCATTCGGTTCCGCCTGAAATTCCCCCCCTGGCCCATGCGCTGCGGGAAAAGACGGTGCGGTTCGCCCACCTGCTCAGAAACCACGGGTTTTCCGTCGGTCTGAGGGAAACGGAGGACACCCTGCGCGTGGCCGAGGTCTTCCTCTGTTTCGACATGGATTCCTTCCACCTGGGACTGCGCACCCTGCTCTGTCTTTCCATCGATCAATATGCCCCCTTCGACGAGCTGTTCAACCGTTACTGGCGGCCCGGGGACGGGAGCGAAATGATTTCCCCCAGGGGGGCCGAGGAACGCCGGGGCCAGCCCCGCGAGGGTGAGGCCCTGCTCCAGACCCTGGGCTGGGCCGACCGGGCGGACGAGACGGGGGAAACCCATGCCACCTCGGGGGCGAGCGGACGGGATGCCATGCGCCGGGTGGATTTTTCCCAGGTGCCTGCCGCGGACGCCCGGGAGTTCTCCGCACTGGCTGCACGGCTCTACCGGCGCATGCGGGTGCGCCGGCCCAGCCGATTGCAAGGCCCCGACTTCAAGCGGCGTCTGCACTTCCGGCGCATCCTGCGCCGCAGCCTGGCCACCGGGGGCGAACCCCTGGAGTTGATCTACGCGGGGCGCCGCAGGAGGCGCCCCCGTCTGGTGGTGGTGCTCGACGTCAGCGGATCGATGGAAGTGTACAGCCATTTCTTCCTGCGTTTCCTTCACGCCCTACAACACCGCTTTCGCAAGGTCCACACCTTCCTGTTCAGCACCCGCCTGGAGGAGGTGACCGAGGCCCTGGCCGCCCGCGACGTGGAGGATGCGCTGGCCGCGCTCTCGCAAAAGCCCATGGGCTGGAACGCCGGCACGCGGATCGGTGACTGTGTGGGGCAACTGGTGCGTTCGAACGGCGAGCGGGTATTTCGTTCGGACACGGTATTCGTCATCCTCAGCGACGGATTGGACGTGGGCGAGCCGGAAAAGCTGGCCGCTGCCCTCCGCGAGGTGCGGGCCCGCACCCGGGGCATCGTCTGGCTCAATCCCCTGCTCGGCACGGAGGGTTACCAGCCCCTGGCACGGGGCATGTCCGCGGCACTGCCCCATCTGGACGTGTTCGCCCCCGCGCACAACATGGAAAGTCTGTTGGCGCTCGAACGCCTGATCATGATATAAAACAGCCTATTATATTGGCGCTGGAGAACGGAGATGGAAGCGATTGAGAAAAAGGCGGACGCCTTGCGAAACAGGGCCGAGCCCTTCGCCACGGCCACTGTGGTGCGCTGTGAGTCGCCCACTTCGGCCAAGCCCGGGGCCCGGGGGCTGGTGACCCGCGAGGGGCGAATCACCGGGTGGATCGGCGGCGGCTGCGCCCAGCCCATCGTGATCGAGGAAGCCCTGAGCTCCCTCAAGGATGGCGCACCCCGGCTGGTGCGCATCACGCCCCATGCCGATTCCGAATCCGTGCCCGGCATGAAGACCTACGAGATGGTCTGCCACAGTGGAGGCACCATGGATATCTTCATCGAGCCGGTGCTGCCCGCGCCGCAACTGGTGTTGCTGGGGCGCTCCCCGGTGGCCCGCACCCTGGTCAAGCTGGCCTCTGCCATGGGATACGAGGTGCGGGTGCATTCGCCCCTGGCCAGCGACGAGGACTTTCCACCCGAGGTGAACCGGACGGCGGAGCTGAGCCTGGCTGGGGCGCCGCGCCCCCACCAGAGCTTCGTGGTGGTCTGCACTCAGGGCGAGGACGACGAGGGGGGCGTGCGCGAGGCGCTGCGCTTCGGCGCGCCCTACGTGGCCCTGGTAGCCAGCCCGAAGAAATGGAGGGCCATCTCCGCCTTTCTGACCGGCGAAGGGGTGACAAAGGAGGAACTGGCGCGTGTACGCGTCCCCGCCGGAGTGGAAATCAACGCCCGCGAACCCGAGGAAATCGCGGTGAGCATCCTGGCCGAGATCGTTTCGGTGCGCCGCAGCGAGGCCTATCCGGCCCCGGCCGGGGTGGAACCCGCCGCCGAACCCGGGGCCGCCACCTCGACCGCTTCACAGGCTAAGCCATCCGAGGAGACAACCGACCCCATCTGCCACATGACCGTGAACCCGGCCACCGCCAGCTACACCGCCGAATACCAGGGTGCCACATTCTACTTTTGCTGCGCTGGCTGCCATCAGAAATTCCAGGCCGAGCCGGAGCGCTATGTCCAATGACCCGAATCCATCGCCAGGGGCTGCAACGATGAATGAAGCCCGCGTCTCCGCGGTGTTGCTGGCCGCGGGATCGTCATCGCGCATGGGCGGCACCAACAAGCTGCTGCTCCCCTATGGCGGGCGCACCTTGATCGAGCACATGGCGGACGTGTTGCTGGCCTCCCGGCTGGCCGAGGTGGTGGTGGTGCTGGGCCATGAGGCGGAAAAGGTGCGCACCCGCCTGGAGGGGCGGGCCCTCACCCTGGTGGAGCATCCCCATTATGCCGAGGGGATGGGCAGTTCCCTCAGGGCGGGGTTGCGACGGGTGTCTCCCCATGCCGAGGCCATCATGGTGTGCCTGACCGACCAACCTCTGCTGGAACCCGGGGACATCGACCGCCTCATCGACGCATTCGGGAAGGCCGAAGGTCAGGATATCGTGGTGCCATTGCACCGGGGTCAGCGGGGAAACCCGGTGCTCTTCTCCGCCCGTTACCTGGACGAGGTGTTGGCGACTCGCGGACCCGTCGCCGGGTGCAAGGGTATCGTGCAACGCAATCCCGGGGCGGTGCAGGAGGTGGAAATGCCAAACGATAATATATTGCGGGACATCGATACTCCGGAGGATTACCGCGCCCTGATGGAGCGCCTCCCGGCAAACCAGGGGCAACCGGGAACTACCGCCTGACGCGGGGACACGCCTCATGCACCGCGAATACTATCGCCGCATTACGGCCCTGCAGGAAGCCGCCGAACCCTTCGTGGTGGCCACGGTGATTCGCGTACACGGTTCCGCGTCCGCTAAGCCGGGCTCCAAGGCCATCATCGACCGCACCGGGCGCAACATCCTGGGCTGGGTGGGGGGCGGCTGTGCGGAGAGCCTGGTGCGGGAAGAATCCCTGAAAGCCCTGGAAGACCGCTTGACACGGATCGTCAACGTGGACCTGGAGGACGAGGTGCTGGGTGTGGGCATGCCCTGCGGGGGCAAGATGGATGTGTACATCGAGCCCCATTTCCCACCCCGCAGGCTGCTCATCGCGGGACACAACAAGCTGGCCCGGCATCTCAACCTGCTGGCCCAGTACGTGGGATACGCCGTGACGGTGCACGGCCCCGAGGCCGAGGCGCAACACTTCCCCGGCGCAGCGCACATCGTTTCGGAACCATGGGAAATGATGGATGTTGCCGCCGGGATGCGGCTGATCGCCATGCCCCCCCATGAGGGCCAGGCCGCCGTGCTGCGGGCCGGGCTTGCGGCTCAGCAGGGCTACTTCGGATTCGTGGCCCGGAAGAAGGTGCTGGCCGGCCTGGGGGAACAACTGAGCAGGGAAGGATTCGATGCTGCCGGCATTACGGAGGTGCGCAATCCGGCCGGATTGGACCTGGGAGGGGACACGGTCGAGGAGATCTCCCTGAGCATCATCGGGGAATTGATGGCTTGGGAATACGGCGCTTCCGCAAGCCCCCTGCGCAAGATCGAAGCGGGCACCGCATCAATGGACAGAAGTGTCGCCATAGGGGAAGGAGCGGACGGTGGCTTGCCGGAATTGCTGGTGGTGGGTCACGGGAGATTATCCGAGGAACTGGCCCGGGTCGGCAGCCTGATGGGCTGGCCCGTGACCGTGAACGCAGTCGAGACCTCCCCGGAGGATTA
>JAPUIH010000259.1 GCA_027297205.1 SAR324 cluster bacterium
CGAATCCAAGGCGGAAATTTGCATCGGCGAACAGATCTTTCATCCACGATAAAAAGGTCGTGGCCTCAAGGTTGCCATCCGCCACCACATGGACTACCCCGGCTTCAGCATCAATTTTGAATGTGATACCCATCAAATACCTCACAGCAAATCTGCGATTTTCCAATTTCTATCGCAAGTTCCTGCCGCCACCGCCGGAGTGACCCGCAGACCTGGAGCACTCTGCAATAGTTGTAGTACGCGAAATGCAGTGCCACAGCGGCTCGGCTCGGACAACTCTCATCGAGCGCAAGCTGCGCGAAGCACGGAGCAGATAGCCTTGCCCACGATCCTCACCGCCGCGCTCGGCGCTTCAGCCCAATAGGGAGGACATGAGGGGGATGCCCACGAAGGTGCCGATGGAACTCCCCAGATTCGCCAGAGCCACCACCAGCAGAATGCGCGTAATGCGGTTCTTCCAAAAACCACGCAGGCTGGTGACATCGCCCGCCAGGGCTTCGAAATCCCGCACTTTGGGCTTGTTCAGCCAGGCTTCGCACAATCCGGCCACCCAGCCGGCGGCGACCATGGGGTTGAGGGAAGTGATGGGCGCGGCCACGAAGGCGGTAGCGATGGTGAGCGGATGGGCCAGGGCCAGGGCACTGCCCACCGCGGCCAGGATGCCGTTGGCGAGCACCCAGATTTTCACCATCTGCCAGGACACCTCCGCATCCACCCAGAAGAAGCCATAGCCGATCAGCCCCAAAACAAGCAGTGGAATCAGCCACTGCAAGCCTAGGAGTACCCGGCTCGCCCGAGGCACCACCTGCAACGGCGCCAGGTCCACCGGCTCCCCGCTAGCCAAACGGGCCAGGATGCCGTCCAGATGGCCCGCCCCAACCACGGCAACCACGGACCGGCCGGGTGCGGTGCGGATATTCTCCGCCAAGTAGAGGTCCCGCTCGTCTATGAGCGACGCTTTCGCCTTGGGAAAGGAAGATGAAAAAGCCTCCATCACCTGGGTCAGCATGTCCCTGTCCTTCAGCTTCTCGACGTCCTCCGCCTCCAGCTTGGGGCTAAACGTGAGGGTCAGCAGGAGTTGGAACATCACCTTGAATTTGTCCAGCAAACCCAGGTTGCGCCAGGTGCGCAGCAAGGTGATCTGAATGTTCCGGTCCGCCAGCACCAGTTCCGCGCCCACCGCATCGGCGGATTGCATGGCCTGGATCATCTCCGCTCCGGGCTTGATGCCAAGCTGATCGCCCAGCCTGCGCTGAAAAGAGGCCAGGATCAGATGGGCCAGCAGAGCGGTGGCCTGCTTTTTCCGGATCACCTGAATGATATCCGTCTCCCTCCAGATTTCGGGCTTGGTCAAGGATTGATGGCGCGCCTCGCAAAGCTCCACACACACGCTCTCCGGCCGCACGGCTTCAATTACCTGCTGAACTTCCTCCGCGCTCTTGGCCGAAATGTGGGCCGTGCCGATCAGGTGCACGCGTTTGTCCGCGACATCCAGGACGTGCACATTCTGCGAGAACCGCGAATTCGTGGCCGCCGGTTCGCTGGGCGGCGATTTTTGGGAAGACATTAACCTTGGCTCCTTAGTGCTTCGGACGCGCCTGAGAGCCCCGCGCCTCCAGGCCTGTCAGCAACTGCTCATGCAGGTTGTCAAATCCGCCATTGGACATAATCAACACGACGTCTCCCGTGCGGGTTTCATCCAGCAGGCGCTCCAGAATATCCTGCGTGCTATCCGCGGCGACGGCCCAGCCGCCCCGCGACCTGATTGCCCCTGCTACGGCTTCCGTATCCAGGCGGGGCATCCCCTGGGAATATTCCTGCAAAAACGCCGGGGCCAGCAATACCCGATGGGCTTCCTGGAACACAGTACCGAATTCCTCCTGAAAGCGGTTGCTGCGGGCGGTGAAACTGCGCGGCTCGAACACGGCCCACAGCCGCCGCCCCGGATACTTATGGCGCATGGCTTCGATGGTTAACCCCACCGCGGTGGGATGATGGGCAAAGTCGTCAATCACGGCAATTCCCGCCACTTCGCCACGCAGCTCCTGGCGGCGTTTCACCCCCTGAAAGCCCAACAGCGCCTGCTGGATTTGCGCGGGCTCATATCCCCGCAGATTAGCCATCACCATCACGGCGGTGGCATTGAGGGCATTGTAGCGTCCGGGCAGGGGTATCCGCCAGGATTCCCGGCGCTCCCGCCACACGGTCTCGAATACGGCCTCCCCGCCCTCGGCGCGCCAGCCTTCCAGCCGGCAGTCCGCGCCATCCGACTCGCCGTAGCTGACCACCGGGCAGTCTGCGGCATCCAGCAGCCCCCGCACTTCCCGATCGTCGGCGCAGGCGATCAGCGTTCCTTCCTCTGGTAATCCGCGGATCAATTTTCGGAAGTGCTCCCGGATCACGTCGAGGCCGGAGTATATGTCGGCGTGGTCAAATTCCAGGCTGGTGAATATCAGCACCCGCGGATGGTACTTGAAGAATTTGGGGGTCTTGTCGAAGTAGGCGGTATCGTACTCGTCCCCCTCGATTACGAACATGCCGCCCCCGCCGAGGCGGAAATTGCTCTCGAAATACCTGGCGATGCCCCCCACCAGCATGCCCGGATCCGCATCCAGC
>JAPUIH010000026.1 GCA_027297205.1 SAR324 cluster bacterium
ATGGTCTGGCCCACGGCCAGGGCGCCGTCTTCCACCACCGGCTCGCGCAGGATGCCCGACACGGCCAGCAGGCAGGCCTGGGGGGTGTTGATGATGCCGTTGAACTCGGTAATGCCGTACATGCCCAGGTTGGAGATGGTGAAGCTGCCGCCGGTGTACTCTTCCGGCCTGAGCTTTTTCTCTCTGGCCCGCCCGGCCAGGGCGCGGATTTCCGCCGCGATTTCCCGCAGGCCCTTATGTTCCACCCCGCGCAGGATGGGGGTGATCAGTCCGTCATCGGTGCCCACGGCGACGGCAATGTCCACGGTGTAGAAGCGCCGCACGCGATCGCCCAGGAATTGGCTGTTCACCGTGGGGTGCTGACGGAGGGCCACCGCGCAGGCCTTCACGATCATGTCGTTGATGGAAATTCTGACATCACCGGGGAACTCGCTGTTGAGCGCCTCGCGGGAGGAGGTCAGCCGTTCCACGCGCACCTTGCGGGTGGCTTGAAAGTGGGGCACCGTGCGCTTGGATTCCTCCATTTTCCTGGCGATGGCCTTGCGCATCTGGCTGAGGGGAACGTCCTCGAAAGCCACTCCCGGCGCCGGGGGAGGAACGGGAGCGGGCGCGGCCCCCGGAGCAGATACAGCCGCGGCACCCGAGATGGCCGACTCCACGTCCGCGGCGACGATGCGCCCGCCGGGGCCGCTTCCCACCAAGGCCCGCCAGTCGATCTGGTTCTGCTCGGCCAGCTTTTTCCCGTAGGGGGAGATTTTCACCCGCCCGCCGTTAGCTCCGGTAGGCACGGGTTCCGCCCGCGGCGCCGCGGGTGGTGCGGCAACAGGTGCGGGAGGCGCGGGGGCCTGGGCGGCCGTGGCCAGCCCCGCGGCGGAGGCTTCGGGAGCAGGCGCGGGGTGCTCGGGCGGAGCTGCCGGCGCAGGCTCGGCGGGAGGGGGCGTGGCCGAGGCGGCCTGCGCGCGCAATTGCGAAATATCCTCGTCCTCCGATTCGGAGAGAATGGCGATGGGCATGCCCACGGCCACCTCCTGGCCCTCATCTACCAGCAGGGCGCGCACGTAGCCCTCGTCCGCCATTTCGTAGTCCATCACGGCCTTGTCCGTCTCGATCTCGGCCAGCACCTCCCCCACTTCTATAAATTCCCCCTCCTGCTTGCGCCAGGCGCTGATGACGCCGGTCTCCATGGTGGGACTGAGGCTGGGCATCGTCAACAAATTGGCCATGGGAACTCCTGGGCTGTGCGCGGGGTGAATCTGGCCTGCGCGGGCGGCGGCAAGCGCCCGGACAGCGCCGGACGCCGCCCAGACAATGACAGGCGCCGACCCGCCGGCTCACGCCCACCGCTAGGCGTAACCTCGCACGGGGCAAGCGGGCGGGTCAATCGCGGTAGAGCACGCCCTTGGCCGCCCGCACCACTGCCTCCAAGCTGGGCAGGCTGGCCGCTTCCAGCAATTTGGAGTAGGGCAATGGATTGTCCGCCTGGGTCACGCGCGCAATGGGTGCGTCCAGATCGTCGAAGCAGGCGCTGTAAATTTGATGGGAATACTCCGCGCCGATCCCGGCGAAGGGATGCCCCTCCTCCACGATCACCGCCCGGTGCGTCTTGCGCACGGAACGGGAGATGGTCTCCATATCCAGGGGCTTGATGGTGCGCGGATCCACCAGTTCCACGCTGATGCCTTCTTTTTCAAATTCCGGCAGCCCCGACAGCACCATGTGCGCCATGCGGCTGCTGGCCACGATGGTCACGTCCTTGCCGCTCACCCTCACCTCGGCTTCTCCCAGGGGGATCAGGAACTCCCCCTTGGGCATATCGCCGCTGATGCCGTATAGCATCTCGTTCTCGATGAAGATCACCGGACTGTTGTCCCGGATCGCGGATTTGAGCAAGCCCTTGGCGTCCCTGGCCGTGGAGGGCATGACCAGCTTCAGCCCGGGTGAGTTGGCGAAGCAATGATCCAGGCAATTGGAGTGCTGGGCCCCCACCTGCGCCGCCGGGCCGCCCGGCCCGCGCATCACCATGGGTATGGGAAACTGCCCCCCGGACATGTAGTAGGTCTTGGCGGCGTTGGAGAATATCTGGTCGAATGCCACCAGGGAGAAATTGAAGCTCATGAACTCCACCACGGGCCGCAGGCCCACCATGGCCGCGCCCACGGCCAGGCCCGTGAAACCATTCTCCGAGATCGGTGTGTCCACCACCCGCATGGGGCCGAAGCGCTCCAGCAGGCCCTGGCTGACCTTGTAGGCCCCGTTGTATTCGCCCACCTCCTCGCCGATCAGGAACACGGTCTCGTCGCGTTCCATCTCTTCGCTCATGGCCTGGTTAAGGGCTTCGCGGTAAGTAATCGTCTGTGAATCCATGGGCCTTGCAGTGAATCGGTTCTCGGGCGCCCTTAAGGAGCGTACACGTGGCGCTCGCGCTCGCTGGGATCGGGCAGAGGGCTTTCCTCGGCGAAGGTAACCGCATCGTCTACTTCCTTGCGCACTTCTTTTTCCAGCGCCTTGGCGCTCTCATCGTCCAGCCAGTCCAGCTCCTGGAGCAGCCGCCGCACCTGAAGAATGGGGTCCACCTTGTGGTAGTTTTCGATCTCCTCCTTGGCGCGATAGGTGCCCGGGTCAGAGATGGAATGGCCCCGGTAGCGGTAGGTCTTGGCCTCGACCAACAGGGGTGAGGGCCGCTTGCGGCGCGTTTTCACCGCGTCCCGCACCACCATGTAGCAATCCAGCAGGTTCATGCCATCCACGGTGATGCCCTCCATGCCATAGCCCTGCGCCTTGAGGGTCATGTCCTGCACCGAGGTGGAGCGGCGCACCGAAGTGCCCATGCCGTATTGATTGTTCTCGATGATGAAGATTGCGGGGAGTTTCCAGATGGAGGCCATGTTGAGGCATTCGTGGAAGCTGCCTTGATTTACGGCGCCGTCGCCCAGGAATATCAGGCTGACCTGATCCGTACCCAGGTACTTGGCGCGGAAGGCCGCCCCCAGGCCGATCGGGATCTGCCCGCCTACAATGCCGTGGCCGCCCAGCAGATTGTATTCCTTGGAAAAGAAATGCATGGAGCCGCCCTTGCCCCGGGAGACTCCGGTGACCTTGCCGAACAGCTCGGCCATCAGCACATTGGGGGAGATGCCCAGCGCCAGGGCGATGCCGTGATCGCGGTAAGAGGTGGTCACGTAATCGTCGGAGTGGATGGCGCTCAACATGCCCCCGGCCAGGGCTTCCTGGCCCATGTAGAGATGGAGAAAGCCTCCAATTTTGCGCTGCTGATACATCTGCTCGCAGCGCCGCTCGAAGCTGCGGATCAGGTTCATCGCGCGGAACATGCCGATCAGCTTGTCCCGCCCCAACTGCTTGATTGCTTCCTTCTGCTGGGCTGTCAGGGTCTTCTTGGAAAGAAGTTTGGCCTTGCCGTTTCCTCCGTTGGTTTTTTTTTCAGCCACAGCAATCGGAGGCATAAACGCACCCTTGGGTTTGGGAATTACCGGCAATTCAGCCGCGGAATTGCAATATACTAAATTTTAAGAGTTGGTGGCGGGGAGTTCAACAGAAAACTCTCCCCTGCCGCGGCCACTCCATCTGTTCATATGCCATCATATGCCATTTTCTTGCGCGGTGCGTATGTGCCGCACAATACCCGCGCGGGCTGGCGCCGCGCTGCCCGGTGCTGTCACCTTGGCGCCGCGCCGGTCGTATCCCCATTTCGCACCGCCCCGCCGTCTCCCATGGCAACAACCGTCACAAATGCATGTGACTGTAATCAAAGTACTATTCTTTTTGTATTCTCACCGCCCGCATGCTAATTTGAGACATAAGCTAATGGCAGCGACGATATCAATCCGCCGCGGAACGCGAAAAACCGTTCCTTCCCGTGCTCTGACGGCGCCTGATTTTTTTCGATCTATAGGAATAGGAATCACCGATGGAAAGCAAACTCTCTTCTGATGAGATTCAACGTTACAGCCGCCACTTGGTTCTTCCCGAGGTAGGCATGGCGGGACAGGAGAAACTGAAGGCCGCCAAAGTATTGCTGATCGGCGCGGGCGGCCTGGGCTCTCCGCTGGGGCTGTACCTGGGCGCCGCGGGCGTGGGCACTCTGGGCATCATGGACGATGACGTGGTGGACGTGACCAACCTGCAGCGGCAGGTGGCCCATTCCACGCCCAATGTGGGCAGGCCCAAGGTGGATTCCATGCGGGAACGGATTGAGGAGATCAATCCCGAAGTGAAGGTGGAAACCTACGATGTACGGCTGTCCCGCGATAATGCACCGGAAATATTCGCCAAGTACGATATAGTGGTGGACGGTTCCGACAACTTCGAGACCCGCTACCTGGTCAACGATGCGGCCTTTTTCGCGGGCATTCCGCTGGTCTATGGCTCAATTTTCCGCTTCGAAGGCCAGATTTCCGTGTTCGATCCCAAGCGTGGCGGCCCCTGCTACCGCTGCCTGTATTCAAACCCGCCGCCCGCCGCGCTGGTGCCCAACTGATCGGAAGCCGGCGTCCTGGGCGTGCTCCCGGGAGTGGTGGGATTGATGATGGGCACCGAGGTGATAAAGCTGATTATCGGCATTGGCGATACGCTGGTGGGCCGGCTGCTGCTTTACGATTCCCTGCGCATGTCTTTCAAGGACGTGAAGGTGCGGCGCAACCCTGGCTGTGAGCTCTGTGGGGATTCGCCCACCCTCACCGAACTGGTGGATTACGAGGCGTTCTGCAGTGTGGATCTGCCTTCCGCCGAGCCGGAGCAGGACAACGTGGCCTTTGAGATAAGCGGGCCGGAACTGAAGAAAGTGCTGGATACGGGGCGCCCGGTGACCTTGTTGGATGTGCGGGAACCTCACGAGTGGGAAATCAACCGCATCGACAGAGCGCAACTGACGCCCCTCAGCCAGTTCGAGAGCTTCATCCCCAAGTTGAATCCCGAGGATGAAATCTATCTGTACTGCTACAAAGGCAAGCGCTCCATGACCGCCCTCAAGAAACTTCAGGATCATGGATTTCAGCAACTGAAGAGCTTGTCGGGTGGCATCGACGGCTGGGCCGAGCAGGTGGAACCTTCCATGCCGCGCTACTGAGCGCGCGGCCCATCGCACCGGATCCCATCGTTGAGGAAATCCTGAATGCTCACCGCCCCGCGGCCACGGCCTCCGGGGCGGTTTCTTGTTCCAAGTATTCGTAAGCCGGCCGCAAGGCCCGCGTCCGCTCCAGTTCCTGACCGCTCCAGGGCTCGTGCTCCAGCGTAACGCCCAGTTCCTCTTCAAAGGCGCTGGCCAGCCGCGCTAGCAGGGCTTCCCGGTCATGGGATTCGAGCAGACCCAGGGACTGCAGGTCGGTCATTTGCGATTCGATCTCCCCCGCCGTCACACCCTTGAAAATTCGGCACAATATGTCTTGCTGAGGGTGCAGGGGAATGGAACCGTGCTGCAGGAAAGCCCTGGGATGCAGCCGCTGGGCGCTTCCCACCACCTTCTTTCCATCGATTAAGATCTCAAAGGCGGAAGGCGTCGCGAAGCAAACGGCGGAGGCCATCTGCCCGCGCTCGCCGCCGCTGTAAGTCTTGACTCGAGGCGAGCGGCCCAAATCCTGGAAGAATCTTACCAACACCCGCGAAATTTCGCCGTAGATGGCCATGATTCCGGGAGAAAAACGCCCCCCTTGCGTGGGAGCGGCCACGGCGTAGGTGATGTCGGTGCCGTGCAGGACTCCTCGCCCGCCGGTCATGCGCCGCAGCAAGGGAATGCCTTCATCCCGGCAGGCGGCAAGGTCGATTTGCCGCTCCAGTTTCTGGTTGCGGCCCACGGACAGCACGGGCCTGTCCCAGCCGTAAAGGCGCAAGGTAGGGCGGCCCGTTTCCAGGGCATGGGCCAGACAGAGTTCGTCCCGGGCCATGTTTTCCGGGCCCCCAGCGGCGGCATCCTCAATGAAACGCCATTTCATCGGATTTCCCGCATGAACAGTCATGCCCCTCGCTTAGGTTCCCGCCGCGCGGGAGCAAACGGAACGGTTGACATCAAAGCAATTTTTTTGCATGGTCTCCACGGGGAAACAGTCCTTGACAGGCGCGGACTGCTCCGGGAATATCCGATTCAAATAACGGAGAGCCGTTCTTGCCCGGAACCGCCACCGCCTGAATTATGACGGAACGAAATGGGAATTACTGTCCGTATCTGCCTAATCGCACAAGAAAAAATGCTATTTGTGTAGTCCGGGTTTGACTTTCTCTTTATGGTAATTAATGGTAGGCAAGATTAACATTTTACAGCTTAATCCGATATACCCGGGTAGCTGCCCCTTGGTTTTTGTATTTTGACTCAGCAGGTCTTCCCGAGCGTGATACATAAACGGTCCAAAAGGAGACTCATGAAGACGAATTGGCTTGGATGGTGGATTTTGGTGGCACTGGCGTTCTTGCTGGCCGGCTGCCCACCCGCGGAGGAAGCGAAAAAACCTCAGGAGACTGCGGCGGTAGCCACGGCGGCGGCGGCGGCCAAAGTGGAGGCGGCCAAAGTGGAGGCGGCCAGGGAACCGGAATTCGATGCGTCCAAGCTTCCACCCCCAAGGCCACCCCTGGCCGACACGCCCGATCTTCAGAATGCGCGGTTCCGCATTACGGAGCGCTCCCTGGAATTAATGCAGGAAGACGGCGTGCCGGACGATGTGATCAAGGGCCTGAGTTCCCTTAAGGGCACCGAATTTACCAACGCTTCCGAGTTTTTCGACGCCGTAAGAGGGGCCGTCGGCGCCCAGGCGCTGGAGGACAACCAGTCCAGCATCGTGCGGAACTCCCTGGCCGTGGCTTTGGCCGTGGAACCGGCGTTTCCGGGCTCCAAGCTCAAGCTGACCGCATTGCAGCCGGAAGGCACACCGGGCTTCGGAGCGGTTTACTTCGACTATGACCGGTCGAACATCAGGCCGGAGTTTTTGGATTCGATCAGGGCCAACGCCCAAAAATTTATGGCCGATTCGTCGCTGAGGGTAACACTGGAAGGCCACGCCGACGAGCGGGGCACTACCGAATACAACCTGGCACTGGGTGAGCGCCGGGCCAATGCGGTGAGGGAAGCGCTCATCGCCGAAGGCGTAAGCTCCGGGCAGATCACAACGGTCAGTTTCGGCGAGGAACGGCCGGCGGAAACCGGGCATGACGAGGAAGCCTGGGCCAAGAACCGCCGCGCGGTTTTTGTGGTCACTCAATAACGCCCGGGCGCATCAGCCACAGGGCGAACTCCCAGATTAATTCAACAGGCGGCTTGCCTGGCCTGCCCCGGCGACGGGACACAGGGCGGGCAAGCCTGTTTTTTTCCAGCCCGGTCTTCGCCTGCGGGCATTCCAGCCTACAATTTACTCACTCCCATTCGAATTTCCCCCAGGACTGCAAGAGATGGCGGAAGGCGCAATCGACAACGGGAGCATTTGGTCCCTGATTTTTACGGGCAACTGGATCGCTTTCGGCATCCTGGCGATTCTGATGATCATGTCCGCGATTTCCTGGGCGGTGATCATTATCAAATGGCTGCAATTCCGCCAGATGCGGGCGGAGAACAGCCATTTTTACAACTATTTCCGCGGCGACCATCCGCTCTCTGACATTCTCGTCATGGCCCAGAAGTACGAGACGTCTTCCCTGGCGCGCATGTTCGCCGCGGGCTACCAGGAAATCAGCGCCTTCCGCAAAAGCATGGAGAACGTCAAAGTGGTTTCCGATGCCCGGGAGCGTCTGCTGGCGAGTCTTTCCCGGCGGCTGGAAAGCGTTTATAATCAGCAGAATGAATTGATGGAACGGCGGCTGCCGCTGCTGGCGACCGTGTCCAGTTCCTCGCCCTACATTGGCCTGTTCGGCACGGTGCTGGGTATTATCGATGCGTTCCGCAGCATTGCCACCATGGGCGTGACCAGCCTGGCTGTGGTGGCCCCCGGCATTTCCGAGGCCCTTGTGGCCACGGCGGCGGGCCTGATGGCGGCGATCCCGGCCCTGATCGCCTACAATATGTACCGGAATCGCCTGCGCGAGTTGAACACGGAACTTAAGAACTTCGCGCTCGATATGACCAACCGCATGGAAAGGACCCTGTAAATGCACGGGCGAGTGGGCACGGAATGGACTTCTTCCGAGCCGATGAGCGAAATCAACGTGGTTCCGCTGGTGGACGTGCTGCTGGTGCTGCTGGTGATTTTCATGATCACCGCGCCCATCATTTCCCACACCCTGGACGTGCAGTTGCCACGCGCCTCCCTGGCGCCGGGTACGCGGGCCGATCAGACCCTCATCATCACCATCGACAGAAAAGGCACCCTGGCGGTCAACGACCGGGTGATGGGCCCTATCCGCAGCCGGGAAGCCGGGCGGCGCTTCAACCAGGAAATCAACCGCTGGAAGGCGAAATATCCGGGCAATGCGGCATATTTGCGGGCCGACCGGCGCATCCGCTACGGCACGGTGATCCAGGTGATGGCGCGCTTGCGCAGACTGGGAGTGGTGGACGTTGGATTGATGATCGAGCGGGAGGGAAGTTGAGCGCGGACAGCCTGCAATTCAATGGCGTTCTGGGCGGTACCCTGGTGCTGCACCTGCTGCTGTTCCTGTTCGTCTTTGCACTGCCCGGCGGCGCGCCAAACCCGGAAATGGTGCGGATCTACCGCGTCAAAGTGGTGGAAGCCCCCGCCCGGCCCACGGTGAAGCGGCTGGAGCTTTCCACCCAGCCCATAAGCGAGCTTAAGCTGGAAACACCGTCCCTGAGCCTGGAGGCGCCCCCGGAATCCGAGGCCCCGGCCCTGGAACGCCCGCCGCAAGTACCGCCGCCCGAGCCGACAGCGGTCAGCCCCGCCGCACCAGCGGCGCAGCCGGTGGCGCCACCCCCCAAGGCGGCCGAGGCGGCCCCTGTGCCTCGGGCCCCAGCCCTGCGGGAACTTCCTTCCGCGCCCGCCCCCGCGGCGCGGGAGCGGGTACCGGCGCCGCCTCCGCCTGCGCGCAGCACCCAGCAAGCCAGCGCACCGCCCCTGGCGCCGCCCGTGGCGGAGCAGGAGCCCCAGCGGCCGACCCTGCTGGAACGGGTGCGCAGCAGGGTGGAAAAATTCGAGTTCGAAAAGACCACCATCCAAAAAGCGGGAGAGCCGGGAGCGAGCGCCGCGGTGGTCCGTTCGCCCATCTCCCTGCGCATGTACTTGAACCGTGTGCAGGAAGCGATCATGGAAAACTACAGTTTTCCGGGCGGATTCAAGGAAGGTCTGTGGGTGCGGATGCGCCTGACCATCCTGCGGGACGGCACCATCAGCAAGATGGAAATCCTCGAATCCAGCGGGGACGCACGCTTCGACTATGCCGCCAAGATCGCTCTGCGCCGCACCAAACTGCCGGATATTCCGCAGGGGATAGAAGGCGAGAGCATCACCCAGATCATCAAGTTCACCCCCTGAAACCTCACTGGCACGGAAACAGCAAGGACAAGCCACTATGATCCGCTTCGCCCAAAATTTACGCAGCCTGCTCCCGCGGCCCGTCAGGGCCCTGTGCCGGGCAGCCGCTGGGGCCGCCCTGCTGCTCACCCTGGCCGCCCCAGCCACGGGGCAGGGCATCGGGGAACTGGAGCGGGACGATCCGGCCCAGGACATCCTGATCGAAGGGCTGGGCTTCGCCAAGCTGGTGCTGAAAATCGAAAAAGATCAGGCCCTGGACAAAGTCCCCCTCTACAGGCCCCTGGGCACGGTGCTGGAGAAAAACCTGTGCTGGAGCGGGTTCTTCAATATCGTGCAGGGAGACAGCAGATATTGCAGGCCCCGCGGAGAGCTGGGCCGGGTGGACATGCGGTTGGAACTGCTGGCCGGCCAGGACGAGCTGCAACTGAGCTTGATCGACAACGGGCCGGAAAATCTGGTGTTGTTCAAGGAAACCCTCACCCTGAAGCACCGGGTGCCTGAACAGGTCCTGATGGATCTGGTGAACCGGCTCACCGAGCGTATTTCCGGCGAACCGGGGCTGCTGGGCAGCGCCATCGCCTTCGTGCTGCGCCAGCCGCGCTATGCCAAGGTGATCGTGGCCACCAACACCCACGGTGCCGAACTGAAGCTGATTTCGCACAATACGGGCATTAACCTGCTTCCCAAATGGGCGCCCTCCGGACTGAGCATGGTCTACACCGTGCTCAAGAACAGGGGCACGCAGGTCTACTACCACGACTTCCAGGACAACGGCGCCGGGCAAAAAAGCAGCCGCTTCCTGACCCCGGAGGGCAGTCTCAATACGGGCGGCACCTTTTCTCCAGACGGAAATCACCTGGTGCTCACCATGAGCCAGAACCGTAGCGCCGATCTTTTTTCCATCGATTTGCAAAACGACACGAACCGCAAGTTGACCTCGCGCTCCGGCATCGAAACCCAGGCCCATTGGTCCCGAGACGGGAAGAAGATCGTGTTCGTGTCCGACCGCACGGGAACGCCCCAGATTTACCTGCTGGACATGGAAACCAATGAGGATCTGCGGCTCACCTTTGACGGCGTCTATAATGCCGACCCCAAGTGGAGCGCGGACGGCCAGTCCATCCTGTTCACAAAGCGCGTGAACAGGCGCGACCAGATTCACATCATGGATCAGTACGGGGAGAACGTGCGCGCCGTGACCAGGGGCCAGTTTTACGCCGAACAGGCGGAATGGTCACCGGACGGACGGCAGATCGTGTTTACTTCCAACCGCACCGGTGACTTCAAGCTTTACATAGTATCCGCCGACGGCTCGAACTTGCGCCGGCTGACCCGCACCCCAGCGCGGTTCGAGGAAAGCAGCCCCAGTTGGACCCATCGTAAATTGGCCCGCTAGGCGCCCCAATCTTGACGGCACGGAATTGCCACCGCGGCAGGCCGGCAAAGTCCCCCCAAACAAGACCGAAACAGCGCCGTGGCACACGTTTTCCATTGATTTAATTGCATAGTTTTAAAGATGCAGGATAATGACATATTGCCGATACCGGAAATTCCATCGCTCCGCGCGAATTCAGGAGGGAACCGCGCTTTGAACAGACCAAGCACACAAACCCAAAGCCTGCGCGTCCTAAACGCCCTGGCGGGCCTTTGCCTCTCCCTAATTCTTGGGGCATGCGCCACCTCGGGCGACGTGAAAAAGCTTACAAAGGCAAATCAGGTGCAAGATCAGCGACTAACAGCCGTGGAGCAATCCTCGGGGCGGGAGTTCGACCAGATCGGGCAGACCCTGGAGTCGATCCGCCGCCAATTGCGCATCACGGAAGGGCGGCTCCTCAACATGAGCAACAAGATTGACCAACTGCTGAAAGAGCAGGCCGCCATTTCCGAAGGGCAGGAGAAAACCGCGGCCCGGAGCGCTTCTGTGCGCCGCCGCATGGGCAAGCTGGAAAAGGTCAACGCCCTGGAACGGCGCGAGCAGAAGAAAGAACTGGACGCCATGCGAATTTCCCTGGCGGAAGTGGAAAAACTGATGAAATCCTCCATCGCCGGCCTGCCCAGCAAAACCAGGGCCGACAAGCTGTTCCGGGAGGCCTTTTCCAATATGGTCGGGGGCCAACTGGATGTGGCGGCGGACATGTTCGGCAAATTCGCCATCACTCACAAGAAGGACCGCCGGGTGCCGGAAGCCGTTTACCGCGGCGGCCAGAGTTTCTTCCTGATGCGCAAATACGACCACGCCACCGTGCTTTTCCTGGAAATGGCGGACAAGTATCCCAAGCACAAGCTGGCCGCGGACGCCCGCTGGATGCTCGCCCGCAGCCTGGAGGAAACCGGAGACCTGAAGCTGGCCCGCGAACTGTACGCGCAGTTGATCGCCGACAACACCATTCATAAGGCCGACGCCACCCGCCGTGTCTACTTCATCAACGAGCTCTATCCCAACTTGAAGAAACCGCCCAAGCAGGCGCCGCAAAAAAAGACGCCGCCCAGGAAACGGCGTTAGGGACCACATGGCCATCATCAACGTTTATCAATCGGCGCAAGCTTATTTCTCCCACTTGGAATCGCTCACCATGCATTCAGAAGGGGTGGAAGGGGCCGTGCGGGAAATCCTGAGCCGGGTCAAGAGCGAGGGAGACGCCGCCGTGCGGGCCTTCAGCGAGCAGTTCGACGGCGTGGCGCCGCAGGACTTTCTGGTGCCCGAGGACGAGTTGGATAAGGCAGTGTCCTACATGGACCCCGCCATGAAGGATATCTGGATTGAGGCCAGCGAGAATATCGAGAAATTTCACAAGCGCCAGAAGGAGGACAGCCGGCTGGAGTTCTACGAGGATGGCAGCGTGCTGGGCTGGAAGGTCAGCCCCATCGACCTGGTGGGAGTGTACATTCCCGGCGGGCGGGCGGTTTACCCCTCTTCCCTGTTGATGAACGTCATTCCCGCGCAGATCGCTGGCGTGCCGCGCATCGTGATCGCTTCGCCCCCCGGTCCTGAAGGGTTGCCCCACAAAGACATTCTCGCCGCCGCGGCGCTGCTGGATCTGAAAGAAATCTACGCCGTGGGCGGCGCCCAGGCCATTGGCGCCCTGGCCTACGGCACGGAGTCCATCCCCGCGGTATACAAAATCACCGGGCCAGGCAACCGGTACGTGGCCGAAGCGAAAAACCAGGTTTCGGGTGTGGTGGGCATCGACTCTATCGCCGGGCCGAGCGAAATCCTGATCCTGTGCGACATGGAGGTGGAGGTGGAATACCTGGCGCGGGACCTGCTTTCCCAGGCGGAACACGATGAGCAGGCCCGCGCGCTGTTGATTACCACCCGTCCCGAGCAGGCGCGGGCGGTGGCCGAGCGCCTGGAAGCGCTCATTCCCACCCTGCCCCGACGGGAGATCATCACCGGTTCCTTCGCCCGCGCTTCGGGCATCCTGGTGGTGGAGGATGTGGCGCGGGGCGTGGACATGGTGAACGATTTCGCGCCGGAGCATCTGGAAATTCTCACCGAACAGCCCTTCGCCATGCTGAATGAAATCCGCAACGCCGGGGCGATCTTTCTGGGGCCCTACACCCCCGAGCCGGTGGGGGATTATTTCGCGGGGCCCAACCACACCATCCCCACAGGCGGCCGGGCCAAGTATGCC
>JAPUIH010000260.1 GCA_027297205.1 SAR324 cluster bacterium
GTGGTGCGCAGCACCTACGAGTCCGGACGCTGCGACGCAATGACGGGCGATGCCTCCTCCCTGGCGGCGAACAAGACCATCATGAAGGATCCCCGCGCCCATATGATTCTGCCGGAGATCATCTCCAAAGAGCCTCTGGCCCCGCTTTCCCGTCATGGGGACAATGAGTTCAACGACATTATCCGCTGGGTCATCAACGCAATCATAATCGCTGAGGAAAAGGGCATCACCAAGGCCAACGTGGAACGGGTCGCGAGAACGTCCAATGATCCCGAAGTGCAGCGCATGCTGGGCAAGTCCGGCTCGATGGGCGCGGACCTGGGACTCGATCCGAAATGGGCCCTGCGCGCCATCAAGGCGGTGGGGAACTACGAGGAGCTGTTCGAAAAGCACCTCGGGCTAGAGACCCCGCTGGGATTGCCGCGCGGCTACAACCGCCTGTGGAACAAGGGCGGAATCCTTTATGCGCCGCCTATCCGCTAGGCTTGTCCAGGGAGCGGAGATCGCCAGGGTGCGAACAGCTGGGCATGGCGCGGATAGCTGGAAACTCCCGCCATGCCTTCCCGCGGCGTTCGTCCTTGGCTGGAAACGGACAGCGGAGGAGCGGAAACGCGGTTGCGGGGTAATGGGGTGACAGGCGGTCCGCCTGTGCCGGATTGTGGCCACATCTGCGCAGGAAGCGTCGACGCCGAACGGCGGAGGGTTCAACACCGCCGAGCGGCGAAGAATTGCTTTGCCGGGGGAGTGCGCGATGTGCCCAAAAGCCGAGAAATTTTTGTGGGAGAAAAAGATTGAAGCAAGTTCTTAAATGCATCGTTCCGCTTGCCGCCTCGCTGCTCCTGCTGTCCGCGGGCGCCCTGGCGAAGGAAAAATGGGCCTCGGATTGGGAAAAAAAGGGATGGGTGCGGCTCAGCGCGGAAGAGGTGAAAAAAACGATGCTCGATGCCACCCTTTCGCCGGACGGCAAAGGCTATCAGGTGTATGTGGCGTCCGACGGGACCATGATATTCAAATCCTTTTTGGGATGGAAGGACAAAGGCAATGGAAAAATTACGAAGGATGGCCTGTTTTGCCGCACCTGGGTAAACATCCGCTCCGGAAAAACGCTCTGCACGAGCATGTGGAAAAAGGGCGACACCTATATGAGTGTAAAGAAAAATGGCCAAGTCTATCGCACCCTGGTAATTGCAAGAGGTAATCCTGAAAAAATCTAGACCTTGAAATTGGGTTGCTTTTTTGCCCGGATGGGCTATTGCTTTTTGGGCCAAAATAATCGCTCACGCCGATTGGTGCCCGGGCAGGGCAGTAAACGGCAACTGCCGGCCACGTAAGGATGGGCAACATCATTAAAGGAGAGAAAGCACCATGAAAATACGAATCTGCATAATTGCGGCAGTCTTTGCGCTCGTCGCCGTGGGGTCCGGGCAAGCCCTGGCGGCCAGCCCCACCCTCGACAGCATCAAAAGCCGGGGGGCTTTGAAGTGCGGAATCACCACTGCGCTGGCCGGATTCGCCTTTGCGGATAAGCGAGGGGTCTGGCGGGGCTTTGACGTGGATTTCTGCCGGGCACTGGCCGCGGCGCTGGGGGTGAAGGTGAAGTTCATTCCCACCAACGCGAAGGAGCGCTTTCCGGCGCTGCAATCCGGTGAAGTGGACGTGCTGTTCCGGAATACGACCTGGACCTTGAGCCGTGATACCCGGCTGGGTTTTGATTTCGCCGGCGTCAATTACTATGACGGGCAAGGGTTTATGGTGCGCAAAGACAGCGGCATCAAAAGCGCCAAGGATTTGGACGGCGCCACCGTGTGTGTGAACGCGGGAACCACCACCGAACTGAACCTTGGCGATTACTTCCGCTCCAACGGCATGAAGTACAAGGCGGTGGTCTACGAGACGGGAACCGAGGTACGGCAGGCATACGAGGCTGGGCGGTGCGACGTGCATACGACCGACGCCTCCGGGCTGGCTGCGCAGCGGAGCGCCATGAAAGTTCCGGGCGATCATATCATCCTGCCGGAAATCATCTCCAAGGAGCCCTTGGGCCCGGCGGTACGGCATGGCGACAACGAATGGGGCGATATCGTGCGCTGGGTGCTCAATGCCATCATAATCGCCGAAGAAAAGGGCCTCACACAGGGCAATGTGAGCAGGATGGCCATCTCCACCAAGGATCCCGAAGTGCAGCGGCTGCTCGGCAAGACAGGCTCCGTGGGCGATGACCTGGGTCTGGATCCTGACTGGGCCTTGAAGGCGATCAGGAAAATCGGCAACTACGGAGAAGTATTTGAGCGGAATATCGGCAAGAAAACACCGCTCGCGCTGGCGCGTGGGCTGAACCAACTCTGGAGCAAGGGAGGAATCCTCTACGCTCCCCCCGTCCGATAGCACCAACGCCGCGGGAAGTGGGCCTCGCCGCCCGCTACCCGCGCCTGCCACATTGGGGACAGGCGGCCCATGACGGAACTCACCCAAGAGCAGGGTAAAGTCCAACTCATTTCCTGGCGAAATCCTGCTGTACGCTCCGTGGTGTACCAGATCGTCAGCGTGGTATTGGTAGGCTTCGCCGCGTACACGATTTTTCAGAACACCGTCGCCAACCTGACCAAACGGGGCATCGCCTCGGGTTTTTCCTTCTTAAACATCGAATCCGGCTTCGCCATCAGCGAAGTGATGCCCGTTCCAATGCTGGAGCCGGGGTTTGTTTCGTTTATCAGTTCGATATTCCTAGGGCTGATCGCAGCCTTCGTGCTCCACAAATGGGTAACGCGGAAGGGAAAGACCGTCGGGGGGGATTACCGGCTGGTGCTGCTCACCATTTTTTTTATATTTGTAGTTCCGGCGATCACCTACTTACTGACCAACCACATTTTTGTCACCGAGACCTATTCAGAGGCCAGCAGCTATGGCCTGGGATTGGTAACGGGCGTTTTCAACACGATCAAGATGTCCATACTGGGCTGCATTCTGGCCACCATCATCGGCTTTTTCGTGGGCATCGCCCGGCTTTCCTCCAACTGGCTGGTGGCCAAGCTGGCGGAAACCTACGTGGAGATCATCCGCAACATTCCGGTGCTGTTGCAGATTTTTTTCTGGTATTTCGCGGTGATCCGCACCTTGCCCATGGTGCGGGAAAGCATTAACTTCTTCGACGTGTTTATTATAAACAACCGGGGCATCTACCTGCCCGACCCCACGCCCTTGCCGGGCTTCCATCCATTTTTGATTGCGCTGTTCGTGGCATGCGTGGGGGTTTATTTCAGACTGCGCCATGTAAAGGCGGTGCAGGACCTCACAGGCCGGCAACTGCCGGTTCTGTTCCCATCCATCGCCATCCTGATCGTATTCCCCGGACTGGTCTGGATGGGACTGGGCGCACCCGTCGAGCTTTCCTACCCTAAACTGACGGGATTCAACTTCACGGGAGGCTTGAACCCCTCTCCCGAATATGCGGCCATGCTGATGGGCCTATCCATTTATCACGGCTCCCAAATCGCCGAGATTGTGCGTAGCGGCATCCAGGCGGTTTCCACCGGACAGAAGGAGGCCGCGCGCGCCCTGGGGCTGCGGGGCGGCTTTGTGATGCGGCTGGTGGTTATTCCCCAGGCCATGCGCGTGATCATTCCGCCGCTCACCAGTCAGTACCTGGGCGTCACCAAGAACAGTTCGCTGGGGGTGGCGATCGGATTTCCCGAACTGGTGAGCGTGGGGGGAACCATTCTCAATCAGAGCGGGCAGGCCATTGAAATCATCGGAATTACCATGGCGGTCTATCTGGCGGCCAGCCTGATGATTTCGGTGTTCATGAACTGGTACAACGAAAAAATGAAATTGGTGGAACGATGAGCGGCGAAATCATCGGCGCAGTGCCCCCCCTGGAGGCCGGTCCGCCGAAAATGAATATCGGGGTGGTGGGATGGATCAGGATGAACCTGTTCAACACCTGGTACAACTCCATCCTCACTGTGCTGTCCTTGTCCCTGATTTACTACACCGTGACTAGCTTGTTGAACTGGGGCGTTCGCCTGGCCCGCTTCACCGGAGTAAAACCGGAGGACTGTCAAGGCATTGACGGGGCCTGTTGGCCGGTGATCAGCGACAACTGGGCGTTTTTCATGGTGGGCACCTACCCGTATGAGTTGCGCTGGCGGCCCCTGATGGCATTGCTGGTGGTGGTGGCCCTGATCATGCTGGCGGTCTGGCCGCGGATTCGCCGCATGAGGCTCTATCAACTGGCCTGGCTTGTTTCTCCGATCGTGATTTTCATCATCATCAAGGGCTCCGATACATTCGGCCTGTCCCAGGTAGACACCCGCCATTGGGGTGGGGTGATGCTTACCGTGATTCTTTCGGTGGTGGGAATTGTGTTTGCCTTCCCGATAGGGCTCATGCTGGCCCTGGGGCGCCGCAGCAGGATGCCCGTGATAAATATTCTGTGCGTGGGCTACATCGAAATGATCCGGGGGGTGCCGCTGATTACCGTACTGTTCATGTCCTCGATCATGCTGCCCCTGTTCTTCCCGGAAGGTTTCAATCTGGACAAAGTCCTGAGGGCGCAGATTGGGATCATCATGTTCGCCGCTGCCTACCAGGCCGAGGTGGTGCGTGGGGGGCTGCAGGGCGTGGATAGAGGCCAGGAGGAAGCGGCGATGGCGCTGGGGCTAAGCTACTGGCAATCCATGGTGTTGATCGTTCTGCCCCAGGCCCTGAAAATCGTGATTCCGACAATGGTCAGCAGCGCCATTTCCCTGCTCAAGGATACATCGCTGGTGGTAATTATCGGGCTCTTCGATCTGCTCGGGATCGCCAACCTGGTACTGGCCAATCCGATTTGGCTTGGGAAGATGTTTGAAACCTATGTATTTGTGGCGGCCATCTATTGGGTGATGTGCTTTTCGATGTCGCGCTATGCCAGGCGGCTGGAAATCCGGTTTTCCGCCGGCGATCGCTAGGTTCCCGCCAAGAGAAATCAAGGGGCGGGATCGCGAATGACAGGATGAAATGACGATGGGCAGCAAGCGTGCAGGCAACAACAACGAGATTATGATCGAAATCCGCCAAATGAACAAATGGTTTGGCAATTTTCAAGCGCTCAAGGAAATTAACCTCACGGTGAGACGGCAGGAAGTGGTGGTGATCTGCGGGCCCTCCGGCTCCGGCAAGTCCACCTTGATCCGCACCATCAACCGTCTGGAGGAGCACCAGCAAGGGCGAATCTTCGTCGAAGGCACAGAGCTTACCAACGATCTGAAAAATATAGAGATTATCCGCAAGGAAGTGGGGATGGTCTTTCAGCAATTCAACCTATTTCCTCATCTCACCGTGCGCAACAACATTATGATGGCGCCGATCTGGGTGCGGAAACTGCCCAGGTCGGAGGCCATGAAAATCGCCAACGAACTGCTGGAGCGCGTGGGTATTCCAGAGCAAGCGGACAAGTATCCCGGGCAGCTTTCCGGGGGTCAGCAGCAACGGGTGGCCATTGCGCGTTCCTTGGCCATGCAGCCGAAGATCATGCTCTTCGATGAGCCCACCTCCGCGCTGGACCCGGAGATGATCAAGGAGGTGTTGGACGTGATGCGCGAGTTGGCCGAACAAGGTATGACGATGCTGGTCGTTACCCATGAGATGGGCTTCGCCCGCGAGGTGGCCGACCGCATGATCTTCATGGACGCCGGCCATATCGTGGAGGAGGCTTCCCCTAAAATATTCTTCAGCAAGCCCAAGGAAGAGCGCACAAAGCTATTCCTCAGCCAAATTCTCCATCACTAGAACGACGGCGCAACGGAAACCTTCACGCGCCGGCCGGCGGCGTCCTAGCCGCGGACGGGTAACGGCTCATTTACTCCCCCCGAGCCTCACTTTTCCTTGACAATTATAAGTAAATAGGTGAACATTTGTTTCTCTTCATATTTGAAGGGACACCATGACAGATGCAGCCGTCATAGGCGGGGCAGGGCTCCCCAGGGGCGGGATATTGCCCCTGGCATGAAGTATCATCGCACAGCCCCAACAATCCGCCCGGAACCGGCGGTAGGAGAAGACATGCGAACGATTGAGGTTGGCGCGGTGAAAATTCATCTGGAGAAGCAAGAGGAAGCGACGGAGATGCTGGAAGCGTTGCTGCGGCCATTGAGCAACAAAGAGATCGCCGCGATGATAGGAATCTCGGAGCGTACCGTAATGCGGTGGAAATTGATGGGGCGGCTTCCCTCGAGGGGGAACGGCCAAGTGTTTATGGTGGATCTAATTCGCCACCTCGCTCCGGAACAGCAACCCCTCTGAGCCGTGGCTACAGGCTTGCGCCGCCACGGAGTATGCGGCACGCCCGGGTTCAATTACGCTGAGGTGGTGCAGGAGGTGCCGCTACTGGCCTGCCTCCGAAGCGGACCCACCTTTAATCCATTTCTTTGATAGCTCAAGCAAGCGGCCGATATAGCTTGCGGTTTCCGTGGTCAGAACCACGGAGCCGCCCAGGTAACTGTACAATGCGGCAATGGTGCTGAGGTCGGGAGTCAATTTTTCATCCATGCCTACAAATCCATAATACCTTCGCACATCGCCGTATCCTATTGGCAGTCTAGAACGCGAGCCCCCACCAAGGGGCACATAGCGTGTCGTCCCCATTTCCCACCTTCCCGCTCCCCTTGCGTCAGCACTGCTCTCGTGGATTATCATATTAATTGCTCCCTTTTGGTCGATCGGGTCTCCCCTGTTACGGTACCCTGTTTCCGGCGGCATACTTCCCTGCATGCCTCAACGCACCTAAAACCAATTGCCTGCTATCCCTGGATCAAACGCACAATCTCTCCCTCATCGGGAAAGCGGTGTGTTGCCTTTTTGGAGAATATCAATTTGCCGTCCACCATAACCTCGAACACTCCGTCGGCACCTTCAATCAGTTTGCTATCCACGGACAAGGAATCTTGCAATTCCGCGGCCAGACTGGCCGCATTGGGACGATAGTTTCAAACACCACAGTATTCAATTTCGACTTGCATCGCATCTCCTCATCGTTGGAATTGTGGTACCGTGAGGCTGATGGGCAATTTCACCCAACCTGCCGATATCGCTAATTATTACCAAATGGGCTTGATCGCAGCAAGCCGTGCACGGGCGGGCGCGGAGCATTGCCAGTAAATTTGGCTGCGCATCCTCCGCCGGCCTACGGATAACCGCAATGATCGAATCGGCCTCCATATCCTACGACGTGCGCTGCCCCATGCACGGTTCTATCCCGCTCAATGAGCGGGAGCGGAAAATCATCGACAATCCCTACTATCAAAGGTTGCGCTTTATTTCGCAGCTTGGATTTTCCGCGCTGGTGTATCCGGGGGCCACTCATTCCCGCTTCAGCCATGGGCTGGGCGTAATGCATCTGGCGGGAAAAATATTCGATCATATCATTTCTTCTGCGCCCGATCTGCGGCGGCATCTGAGCAGAGCAGGCCAACTGGACTATTGGCGGCAAATAGTGCGCTTTGCCGGATTGCTACATGACAGCGGACATTTGCCCTTCTCCCATGCCTACGAGCCCCTGCTCCCCAAGCGAGAGGGGCTGTCCCTGCCCCTTCAGTGGTACCGGC
>JAPUIH010000261.1 GCA_027297205.1 SAR324 cluster bacterium
CCCGCCCATCAGTCTTCCAAATATCCGGAACTCACGCGCCGCCTGCACGCCAGCGAGTTCGAGCAGACCTGCCACATCGCCCGTGGCGAGGGGCTGCACCGGCTGGACGCCCGGGCACCGCGCCTGCCTGCTTTCATGTAATTCGCCCTCCGATGACGCGGCGCATGCAGGCTGCCGTGCCGCCCGGCGCGACAATTGAGGGTGCCTTCGCCGGAGCGCAGCATGGCCATTTCAGCGACCACGACTGAGGGCCGCCTCCCACGATGGGCTCGCCGCCCGCTCCGCGCACCGCGGGGCGGGCGGCTCTGGGCTGGGGCCATTAATCCTTGTACCGATCGCGCGCCTGCATCTATAATTCTCCACCGCACCGGACACGCGTGGCGAGAGCCCGCCATCCAGTGTCTTCAAAAGCCTTATCGAGGGAGTCCCCATGGAAACGGTCTATCTGTTTTCCGTCAACCCCTCCACCCCGCCGGCCATGGAAATCGACTCTGGGGAGGAACTTACCATCGTCGTGCGCGGAGCGTTCGCGGATGTCCCGGATATCCGGGACGTTCCCACGCCGTTCACCCCCGCCTGCGATGGCCACCCCCTGGCCCCCATCTCGGGGCCGATCCTGGTGCGGGGCGCCGAGCCGGGCGACGCGGTGGCGATTGACCTGCTGGAAATCGAGCCGCATGAGGACGGCAACACGGCGATCCTGAGGGATTTCGGGGTGCTGCGCGAGGAGTTTTCCGAGCCGCATCTGCTCAACTGCCCCGTGCGGGACGGCAAGGCCTGGTTTGCCGACAGGATTCCGATTCCCCTCAATCCCAACCTGGGCACGGTTTCCACCATGCCGCCGGAGGGTTACAAGCCAGCCTACGCCGGGCCTTACGGCGGGGACTTTGACCAGCGGGATGTGTGCGCGGGCAGCCGGGTGTATCTGCCGGTGATGGTGCCTGGGGCGCTGGTGTTCTTCGCCGATCCCCATGCCGCCATCAGCGACGGCATTATTACCGGCACGGGGGTGGAGTGCACCTCCACCGTGCGGGCGCGCATTCACTTGAACAAAGGGCAAGCGGAACGCTACGACCGTCCCATCATCGAAGTGGACGATACGTTGCAGGTGGTGGGATTCGGCGCGACCGTGGAGGAGGCCACCGAGGATGCCGCCCAGGCAGCCGTGAGCTTTGTCAGCGCCGCCAGCGACCTGGACCGCGAGCAGGCTTATATGCTGCTCAGCATTGTGGGTGAACTGCGCATCGGCACTTCCCCCCGGCCCGTGATGGCCGCGCGGCTGATCATCCCCATGGAGGTGCTGAGGGAAACCGGCTGGAAGGGCTGAGGCCCGAGCCCAGTGAGAGAAATTATATGGGCATGCTGGTGGAAGGCAAGTGGATAGCGGAGGAACCGCCTACGGCCATGCAGGATGGGCGGGGCGCTTTCGTACGCGCGGATTCCCTCTTTCGGGATGTAATCACGGCGGATGGCGGCTCGGGTTTTCCCGCCGCGGCGGGGCGCTATCACCTGTTTCTGGCCCACAATTGCCCCTGGGCGCACCGCACCCTGATCTGCCTCAATCTGAAGGGTTTGCGCAATGCGGTGGGAGTGAGCCTCGCCAATCCGCGCCGTGACGAACAGGGCTGGTGGTATGCGGAGGGGTTGGACGAATTTCAGCCGGAGCGGGGGCGCTTCCATTTGCACCGGGTCTACGCCGCGGCCGTCCCGGATTATACGGGACGCGTGACCACGCCCACCCTGTGGGACCGGCAGGCGCGGCGCATCGTCAGCAACGAATCCGCGGAAATTGTGCGCATGTTCAATAGCGCCTTCGACGGCCTGGGGGACTCCGCTCCCGATCTTTATCCGGAGCCGCTGCGGGAGCAGATCGGCGAGGTGAACGAGCTGGTCTACGCCCACATCAACAATGGTGTCTACCGCTGCGGCTTCGCGCGCAGCCAGCAAGCCTACGAGGAAGCTTTCGTGCAGCTCTTCGACGCTCTGGACAAGCTGGAGGAACGCTTGGAGCGGCACCGTTATCTGGTGGGGCCACAACTGACCGAGGCCGACCTGCGCCTCTTTCCCACCCTGGTGCGCTTCGATGCGGTCTATTACGGCCACTTCAAGTGCAACCTGCGCCGCATCGCCGATTATCCCAACCTCTCCAATTACCTGCGGGACCTGGTGCAGCAGCCCGCCTTCGGCGAGACCGTGCGGGTGGACATCTACAAGCAGGGCTACTACGGAAACAGTCCGCGTCTTAATCCAAGCGGCATCGTGCCCCTGGGCCCACAGCTGAATTTTGAGGCCCCCCACGACCGCGCCACCCGTGCCTATAGCGCGTAGCGCTGTTCCGCGCCGCAAGCTCCCCACGGCCCAGGCCGCACGGGGCTTGCCCATTGCCGGCGAAGACCATTATGCTGCTCGCAAAATCCCGCATAGACGACGCAGCGGCCCGCATCTCAGTAAGGAGACTGCCATGAACAAGCGCGCCCAGAGCGCCAGCCCACCGGAGCAACCCGGACTCATGGAGTGGCTCTACGCCACCATGTACCGCATCCGCCGCTTCGAGGAGGAAACCACCGAGCAGTTCCTGGCCGGTGCGGTGAAGGGCACGGCCCACAGCTATATCGGCGAGGAGGCCATCGCCGCGGGAGCCTGCGCGAACCTGCGCGAGGATGACTACATCGGCAGCACCCACCGCGGTCATGGGCATTGCATCGCCAAGGGCGCGGACCTGCGGCTGATGATGGCCGAACTGATGGGCAAGGAGACGGGCTATTGCCGGGGGTTGGGCGGCTCCATGCACATCGCCGATTTGAAATTGAATATCCTGGGCGCGAACGGCATCGTGGGCGGATCCATGCCCCTGGGCACGGGCGCTGCCCTTGCCGCGAAAATCCGTGGCACGGACCAGGTGGTGATATCCTTCTTCGGGGACGGCGCTGCCAATCAGGGCATTTTTCACGAGTCCCTCAATCTGGCCTCCATCTGGAAGCTGCCGGTTATCTTCATCTGCGAAAACAACCAGTGGGCACTCAACACCAGCTATCTGAAGACGACTTCCGTGGAACGGATTTCCATGCGTTCCGCCGCCTACGGCATACCGGGCGTCACGGTGGACGGCAACGACGCACTGGAAGTGAACCGTGTGGTGAACGAGGCGGTAGCGCGGGCGCGGCAGGGCGAAGGGCCGACCCTGATCGAGGCGATGACCTGGCGCTGGGGACAGCACAGCATGCGCGCCAATCTTCCGGAGCCCCGCTCCATGGAAGACGTGGAAGCCTGGATGGACCGCGATCCACTCAAGCATATGGAAAAGCTGCTGGGGGGAGGAAAGAAGGCGGCGCCCCAGAGCGTCAAGAGCATCCAGCAGCGGGTGGACGCCGAGCTGGAGGAGGCGGTCAGCTTTGGCATGGAAGGTGCGGAGCCAGGCGAGGAACTGCTGCGCGAGGCGGTCTATGCGCCCCATATTCCCCATGAGGCGCCCACGGACTCCGGGGAGCGGGAGATTAACTTCGCCGAGGCCATAAACGAGGCCATGCACCAGGAGATGGAGGCGGACGGCTCGGTATTCGTGATGGGCGAGGACGTGGCGGAAACCGGCGGGATATTCCAGACCACCAAGGGCCTGGTGGAAAAGTACGGGCAGGAGCGCGTGCGGGACACCCCGATCTGCGAAGCCACCTTCTGCGGCACGGGCGTGGGCGCGGCCATTGCGGGATTGCGTCCGATCGTCGAAGTGCAAATTTTCGATTTCGTGACCCTGATGATGGACATGATCGTCAATCAGGCCGCCAAGTTCCGCTATATGCTGGGCGGAAAGCCCACGGTGCCCATTGTGATCCGCGGGCCCCAGGGGGGTGGCATCCGGCTGGCGGCCCAACACAGTCAGAGCCTGGAGGCCTGGTTCATCCATGTGCCCGGGCTGGTGGTGATTGCGCCCTCCAGCCCCTTTGATGCCAAGGGCCTGCTCGCCGCCGCGATCCGGGACGACAATCCGGTGATATTCCTGGAGCACAAGATGCTCTATCTGGGGCAGACGGAAGCGGTGCCCGAGCAGCCCTACGCCATCCCCATCGGCAAGGCCGACGTAAAACGGGAGGGCTCGGACGTGACCCTGCTGGCCACCCAGGTGATGGTTTCCCGTGCCCTGGGGGCCGCCGCGGAGCTGCAGCGGGAAGGCATCAGCGTGGAGGTGATCGACCCCCGTACCCTGCATCCCCTTGACGAGGAGACCATTCTCAACTCGGTGGGCAAAACCCACCGGCTGGTGATCGCCCACGAGGCCTGCAAGCGGGGCGGCTTCGGAGCGGAAGTTACGGCCATGGTCAACGAACACGCTTTTGACGAGTTGGATGCGCCCATTGCCCGCGTCGCCGCCCTGGACGTGCCCATGCCCTATAACGATGCCCTGGAACGCAGTGTCATTCCTTCCCAGGAACGCATCAGCGGCGCGGTGCGCGGGCTGTTCTGAGCAATATTCCCGGGCTGGCCGCGGCGCCGGAAATCATTCACTCGGATGCGGTTTGGCCTTCGTCCCGCGCGGCCATCGCTTCCCCCGCCACGCGGAAGGCTTCCAGGGCCCGCGGTACCCCGCTGTACATCGCCGTGTGCAGGAACACTTCCCGGATATCATCGGGGGACAGTCCCGCCCGCAGGGCGATATCCACGTAGAGCTTGACCTCGTTGGGCATGTTGGTGGAACTGAGGATGGCCAGGTTGATCAGAATCCGCTCGCGATGGCTCAAGCCCTCCCGGTGCCAGAGATAACCCCATACGTACTCTGTGACCAGGTCCTGGAAGGGCTTGTTGAAGTCGTTGGCGGAGCCGATGGCGCGATCCACGTAATCCGTGCCCAGCATCTCGCGGCGCAGTTTCAGCCCTTGCTCGTAACGCTCGTCATTCATGGGGTTCTCCTTTGATGAGGGGTTTGCACACCGATGCTTTCCCGCCGCACCGCTCTGCGTGCGGCCTAGGGGACAAAGCCCTTTTCATCGGTGCGGAATGTCGGATAAGGTAGCACGGTCCTGCGCCAGCCGCCCAAGGCCCCCGCGGATAGGAAGCGGATTCCATCCATGGGGAATGGACGGCTCCGCCGCCGAAACAAGCGAACGAGCAATCAATTACCGAACTGAAGCGCCCGAGGATTTATGAGCGAGAATCTGAAATTCGAAATCGACAACGGCATCGCCACCATCACCCTTAACCGCCCGGAAAAACTGAACGCCTTCACCCCCGATATGCTGGAAGCCTGGCTGGCGGCGTACCGGGAATGCCGGGACAGCGACGCGGTGAACGTGGTGGTGCTCACGGGCGCCGGGCGCGGCTTCTGCTCCGGGGGCGATGTGGCGCGCATGGGGGAAAGCGCCGACGCCTCGCCCATGGATGCGAAAACCCGTCTTGCCTCCAGCGTGCAACAACTGCCTCTCACCCTGGCGGAGATGGACAAGCCCGTGCTGGCGGCGGTGAACGGCGTGGCCACCGGGGCCGGGATGGACGTGGCGCTGATGTGCGACATGCGCATCGCCGCGGAGAGCGCCCGCTTCGCGGAGACCTACGTCAAGATCGGCATCGTGCCCGGCGCGGGCGGGGCCTACTTCCTGCCCCGGCTGGTGGGCTACACCAAGGCCCTGGAAATGCTTCTGACCGGGGATTTCGTGGACGCCCAGGAGGCCCTGCGCATTGGCCTGGTCAACCAGGTGGTGCCCGATGATCAGCTGATGGAAAAGACCTACGAGCTTGCGCGGAAGATCGCCGCCAACGCGCCCCTGTCCGTGCGGCTTATCAAGCGCGCCATGGTGCAGGGCCTGACCATGGACCTGCGCAGCCATCTGGATCAGATTTCCTCCCACATGGGCGTGGTGCGTGGCAGCGAAGACCACAAGGAGGCCTTGGCCGCCTTCAAGGAAAAGCGCACGCCGGTCTTCAAGGGCAGGTAAAAATAAAATATTTTCAGCTTGCGCCGCCCCGGGTATGGGGCGTGGGAAGAGGCCGCGCGGGTGGAAAGGTCTCAGGGAATGGCGCCGGCCTCCCGCAGCCGCGCCAGCTCCGCGCTGTCCATGCCCAGCAGCCCGCGCAGCACTTCCTCCGTATGCTCCCCCAGTAGCGGCGGCGCGACCGGCTCCGCCGGGGGGGTGTCCGAAAAACGGTAGGGGGTGCCGATCATGCGCAGATCGCCGGCGGTGGGGTGGGGCACCGAGGTGATCATGCCGCTTTCCTGAACTTCCGGCGATGCCAGGGCCTGGGACACGGTGCGCACCGGCCCAGCCGCCACTCCGGCGGAGCGCATCTTCTTCAGCCAGCTCTCCAGACTGTCCGCCCCGAAGGCATCGTTGAGCAGGGCGAACAACTCCTCGCGGTGCTTGATCCGCCCGGCGTTGTCAATGAAGCGTGGATCCTCGCAAATCTCCGGCCTCTGCAGCACCTCCGTGCATACCTTGTTGAAGAGCCGGTCGGTGCC
>JAPUIH010000262.1 GCA_027297205.1 SAR324 cluster bacterium
GCCCGTTTTTCCAAGATTGAAGTCGAAAAAACCCTCGGGATTGAAGTTGTTCTCGCGGAAGGGGCGGGAACTGCTGTCACTATAAATCTGCCAAAACGATTTTTGTGTGTAACCCACGTAAAGGGGTATTGGTTCAAACAGCCGCTTCTTAAAACTGATCTGAAACTTGACTTCATCATTCTGCCTGTTGTCCTCGTGATCCAGGCGGTCCACGGTAGTGAGGAAGAAGTTCTGCTTGTAGGTTTCGACCAGTGGTTCCGCGGCGGTTTGTCCCCACGCCCAAAGGAGCATGGTGCACAACAATCCTGCCCTTAGCCCTATGGATTGAAAGGCGCGCATATCGTAATTCCCCCCGGAAATGCATTTATCGGCGATCTGTCATTCGTGGCGGCGCGTGCCTCCGCCCGTTTCCTGTAGCCAAGTATTGCGCAAGGGAGATGTTACTTATTATGGGAATACTTGTCAAATACTTATTCTGGCCAGACGCGCCCCTTCCACCATATTGGCCAGCTTGGCGCGGGCGGCGGCCTGGCTCACGGTGACCAACCCGCAGTCCGGGGCGGCCTGTATCTGCTCCGGGGAGAGTGCCCGCGCGGCGGCCAGCAGCCGCTCGGCGATGTGCTTGGGGGATTCCGCTTCCTCTGTGCCATTGAAGACGCAGCCGAAGAGCACGGTCTTGGAAGGGCAGGCCTTCAGCAAGGCCGGGTCCAACCCGGAACCCTCGAACTCCAGGGCCAGTTGCTGCACTTTGCACTGCTCCAGGGCCGCGAGGATGGTGGGGTAGCTGTCCACGATGGGCCGCGGCACGCCGGGCATGGGGTAGCTGTAACAGACGTGCACGGCGGTGGTGGCTTTCAGGCCGTCCACGCAGCGGTCCAGGGCCGCCACGCCCCAGTCCACCACCTTATGCGGATAGCGGCTGAACACCGGCTCGTCGAACTGGATCACTTCCACCCCGAGGGCGTCCAGTTCCCGCGCCTCGGCGTTCATCGCATCGGCCCAGGCGAAGGCCAGGGCACGCTCGTCTCCGTAGTGCTCGTCATGGGTGGAATCGACCACGGTCATGGGGCCGGGCAGGGTCACCTTGACCGGCCGGGTGGTCTCCGCTTGCAGGAAGCGCAGATCGTCCAGCAGGATGGGGCGGCTGCGCACGATGGGCCCCACGCAGCGCCCCACCTGGGCCTTGCGGCGGCCGTCGCGAATCCATTTTTCGGCGAGCTGTCCGTAGTCGAAGCCCTCCATGTTCATGGTGAGGTGGGTCAGGTAGGACTTGCGGCGCTGCTCCCCGTCGCTGATGATGTCCACCCCGGCGCGTTCCTGATCGTGCACGGCCACGCGCACCGCGTCGTCCTGGGCCTGGGCCAGGGCCTCGCCTTCCAGCCGCCAGTTGCCTCCGGCGCCGTGGTGGTCCCGCTTGCCGTCGTTGAGGGTGGTCACCTGATAGAGCCAGGGGGCCTTGGGCATGCTGCCCACCACTGTCGTCGTGAATGCTTCCATGGTTCGCTCCTGCTTTTGCGCAATGCGGCGCCGGCGGGCCTAAGCCGTGTCTGAAAACTCAGTACCGTGTGCCTGAGGAAGCCGCCACGGGCGGCTGTCTCGCCTGTCCTGAGCGATGCCGAAGGGAAGGCCATCGCCATAAAATAGTTCCCACGCCCTTCGAGACGGGGCTGTTGCCCTCCTCAGGGGCGCGGGTGGTGTATTCAGACAGAATCTAACCCGCCATTTCCAGAATTTCCATCACGTCCCCCGTGCTCTTGATGGGGCGGGGGTTGGTGTGAATGCAGCGGTCGTGCATGGAATTTGTGGCGATCAGATCGAATTGCGCGCGTTCCACCCCCACCTCGCGCAGGGTGCGGGGCATGCCCAGCCCCGCGATGAAGTCGCCCACCACCTGGGCCGCGTCCTCCCCCGGCCGGCCCATGGCCTCGCTCACCAGGGCCTGGCGCCCGGCATTGACCTGTTTGTTGTAGCTGAGCACGTAGGGCAGCATCACACAGGAGGTATGGCCGTGGGGCACGCCGCAACTGCCCCCCAGCACATGGCCGATGCCGTGGCTGGCGCCCAGGGGCACGCCGGTCTGGTTATGGCCCATGGACAGCCACACGCCGGTCTGGCAGTTCAGCCGGGCCTGCAGGTCCTCGGGCGCCTCCGCAGAGCGGGGCAGGCCCTGGGTGAGCAGCCGCAGGGCGTGCATGGCGCTGGCGTCGCTGTGGGCGGTGGCCTCATGAGAGCAGAGCGATTCCACCGCGTGATCCAACGCCCGCACTCCGGTGGAAAGCCACAGCCAAAGCGGCGTGTGCACCGTGATCGCGGGATCGAGCACCACGGCGCGGGGCATCATCAGGCGGTGGCTGTAGGGCTGCTTGACCTTGATGCGGGGGTCCGTGCAACCCGCGGACTGGTTGAACTCGCCTCCGGAGAGGGTGGTGGGCACGGTGATCTGCCGCACCTGAGGGCCTTCGAACTGGGGGCGGTGGCGGGTGCCGTCCTCCGCCACGGTCATGCGGAATGGGTCCAGCTGGTCCATCTCGGTGATGTCATGGCGCAGACAGAGCTGCATCATTTTTCCGGCGTCGGTGACCGAGCCCCCGCCAATGGTCACCAGCAGATCCGCATTGACCTCCCGCGCCGCGGCGGCGGCCTCGATGGCCTTGTCCCGCGGGGTGTGGGGCGGCATGCCGTCGTACTCCCCCGCGTAGCGCCCGCCCAGGGCGTCGCGCACGCCGGCGATCACCTCCGTGTTCTGGTTGAGGGAGCGGCTCACCAGCAGAAACACCCGTTCCGCCCCAAGGCGCTCGGCTTCGGCCCGCAGCGTCTCCGCGCAGGGCTCGCCATAGACGACCCGCTCCATTTCCGTGTTCGTGAATACGCCTTGCTCGGTCATGGCCCCTGCCTCCTTGTCTTGCCGGTATGGAGCACCACCGCCCTGCCCACGGCCGGGGGCGAAGTGTTAAGAGGATCAATCGTTATTCCTATACCTTTTAGGGGAAGGACGACCGGAATTCAATCGGGAGCAGCCCATGGGCATGGACAGCGCAGCACACCAACTCCATTCCGAGTTCATCTGGCGCGAGGGGAGGCTCAGGCCTTGAGCCATGTCATTCCGGGCCCTGCGCGGAGACGCCCGCCTTTGCGCGGGCAGGGGCGCCCGGCCGCCAAAGCCCTGGAGTGGGGCTATCACGATCTGGTGTGGGGCATGGACCCGCGTTGGGAGCAATGGCGCCAACCCGTCTGGCAGGCGCCGGAAGACTGAGGCGGTCATCCGGGTTCTAAAATATCACTGCATATCCGGCGTGCTTGCCGCATTCTCCGGTGCTGATATCCCGCCTTGCCTCGTCGCGGCGCCGATTTGATACCGTCACATGGTGTCGATGGTCATTTTCAGAGACGCAA
>JAPUIH010000263.1 GCA_027297205.1 SAR324 cluster bacterium
ATGCTCCTGGGCCATTCCTAGCGAATCCTTTCAGGGTGTCCCGGCCTGCACGGCGGCCGCTCCGTCCGCATTGCTCCGCGGTTGCTCGTTTTGCCGGATAATAACACCAAGCCGAAGCGGATTTCCATGTCCATCCCCCTGCCAGGCAATTTGCAGAGGCAACTCCCCAGGCGAGGCCGGTCTTCCGCTTCCCGCGCGCCCAGCACCCAGCGCTGATCAGCTCCGGCGTCCCCGATTTTGCTTGCCTTCTTCACGCCTGCCCTTCCAGAGGATATGCAGCGGCGTGCCCTTCAATCCGAAGTGGTAGCGCAACTGCCCTTCCATGTAGCGGGTATAGGATTCCCGAATTTGTTTGGGATGGTTGGTCACAAAGCAGAAGGTCGGTGGACGCTCGCGCACCTGCGAGCCGTAGAACACTTTGGTGGGCACGCGCCCCTGGGCCGGCGGAGACCGTCTCAGCACGGACATCTGCACCACCCTGTTCAAATCGGCGGTCTGAATTCTGCGGCTGAAATTTTCATAAACGGTCTGAATTTCCTTGAACAACTGCTCCAGCCCACTTCCATCCACCGCGGAAATTCGAACCCTGGGGGCGAATTGCAGAAAGCGCAGTTTGCGCTCCATAATGAATTCGAACTCCTTTATTTTTTTTGCATTTCCCGCCAAGAGGTCCCATTTGTTCATCGCAATTACAATGCCCCTGCGCTGCTCAAGGATATAGCTGGCAATGCGGGCGTCCTGCTCGGCGATTGGTTCCGAGGCATCAAGCACCAGTACGGTGACATCTGTGCGGCGCAGTGCGCCCAAGGAACTGAGCACACCAATCTTTTCCAGGTATTCCTTCGTGCGTGCCCGGCGCCGGATGCCCGCCGTATCGATGAGCAGGTAAGACTGTCCTTGTCTCTCGAATGGAACGTCCACCGCCTCCCGTGTGGTGCCGGCCACCTCGGATACGATCATGCGCGAATCATCGACAATAAGGTTGACAAGGGAGGACTTGCCCACGTTGGGGCGCCCCAGAAACGTGATGCGCACCGGCCTCTCTGCCAGGGGATCCCCGCTCTCTACTTCCGCCTCACGAATCGGCACCACGGCCGCGGTCTGGGCGAGCGCCTGTTCAATGCCATGACCATGTATCGCCGACAATGCAAGGATGTGCTCCGCACCAAGGGCATAAAAATCGGAAAGATCTGTCATGCGCTGGACATTGTCGGCCTTGTTGACGATCACAAAAACGGGCTTTTGCCCTCGCAACAGCCAGCGGTACAATTCTGTATCGAACGGATTCAACCCTTCCACGGCGTCCACCATCAGCCATACAGCGGCCGCGC
Source organism: SAR324 cluster bacterium (assembly GCA_027297205.1). Taxonomy (GTDB): domain Bacteria; phylum SAR324; class SAR324; order SAR324; family JACQKK01; genus JAPUIH01. The sequence goes on from JAPUIH010000263.1 coordinate 1,332, forward strand.
TTTCCACTCCGGCCTCCACCTGGGCAACGATTTCGGTGGAAAACGCCCCGTCCGGGTCGTAGGCCATCCCGCCTGTATCCACCAACAGAAAATGGAACCCATTAAAGCGAACCTCTTCCACGCGCCGGTCGCGGGTCAATCCCGGTGTGGCGGCGACAAGGGCTTTGCGGGAGCCTACAAGGCGGTTGAAGAGCGTGGATTTTCCCACGTTGGGCCGCCCAACCAGGGCGATCGCTGCAACGGGCTGGGGGGGTGCCATGACCTGCTGTCGTTGAAGTCCACGGAAAGGAAATTTGCGGCCGTGACCCGGGCGCACACTTGAAAGCTTGGGAACCGGCAATTCCAGTACCACGCAAGGATAACAGTTTTTTGCTGCCGCGGCACGCGCCGGGATTTAGGAAAACTGCCTTTCGCGGTCCCATGGACAAGCCTATTTATTTCCTGGAATTTCTCTCGATTCTCTACGGCTTGCGCATCGTTCATTTACCGGGTACGATGCGCGAGTTTAACACAGATTGTCATAGTCTGTGCGGCGGATAATGCGTACTCGATGCATGGCGCTAGCAATCTTTGGCTTAGTGCGCACGGTTGATTTTTGTAGTTTCCAATACCTAAAAACCCCTCACGTGTTGTAACTTATTGTGTTCCATCAGTTACACCCACCAAGATACATAACTCAGATTGGGGCCCACACGGACGCACCACCTTTTCCGCCACAAGCGAAGAGATGGTCCCTCTGCCACATCATCTTCGGAATTTTATGCCAGCCCTGTTAGAAATCAAGAATCTGAAAACCCAGTTCTCTACCCAGGGCCGCCTGATACGTGCGGTTGACGGTGTATCCTATGACATCCAGGAAGGGGAAACACTGGCCGTGGTCGGAGAGAGCGGTTGCGGGAAATCCGTCACCGCTCTGTCAATAATGGGCCTGATTCCCTATCCGCCGGGCCGCATCGTAGACGGTGAGATTTTGTTCCAGGGAAAAGACCTCCTGAAAATGTCACCAGAGCAGATGCGTAAGATCAGGGGAAAAGAGATTTCCATGATCTTTCAGGAGCCCATGACTTCCCTCAATCCAGTGCTGACAATTGAGCGCCAGCTTACCGAAACGATGGAAGCCCACATGGATATGGAGAAGGAGGATGTATTGAAGCGGGCACTGGAGGTGATGGATTGGGTGGGAATCTCCGACCCGGAGCGCCGGCTTTCGCAGTATCCGCACCACTTCAGTGGCGGCATGCGGCAGCGCGTAATGATCGCCATGGCCCTGGCCTGCAACCCAAAATTAATTTTGGCGGACGAACCCACCACCGCCCTCGATGTGACCATTCAGGCACAAATTCTGGCGCTGATGAAGGATCTCAGCACGCGCTTCGGCGTAGCGATGATTCTCATCACCCACAACCTGGGCATCGTGGCCCGCTATGCCGACCGCGTCAACGTCATGTACGCGGCTCAGATCATCGAAAAAGGAACGGCCAAGGACGTTTACGCGAGACCGGTCCATCCCTATACCTTGGGCCTGTTGAAATCCGTGCCCAGGCTCGATGAAACCCGTAAGAGCAAGCTGGAACCGATCGAGGGACAGCCGCCGGATTTGGGTGCTCTCAACATAGGGTGCCGCTTTCGCGACCGCTGTTTCCTCGCCGAGGAGAAATGCGCCGAGGAGGACATGCCGCTGGTGCAGGTGAACAAGACCCAGTGGAGTGCGTGCTGGAAATACAAGCACCTGCGCAAGGCCAGCTAGGCAGTAGAAGAAATGGCGCCCGCAACTGGACCAGTGACGCTCCGCGCGGGATATGAACCTGAGCAACGATCCTAGGAGTTAATAGATGCCGGCAGCAGCAAAAGCCGCAAAGCGGGATGGAAAAGGGCAGGATGATATCCTGTTGAGTGTACAAGACCTGAAAATGTACTTCCCCGTGACCCAGGGTATCGTTGTGCAAAAAACCATCGGCCTCATCAAGGCTGTCGATAACATCAGCTTTGACATCAAAAAGGGCGAGACCCTGGGGCTGGTCGGTGAATCCGGCTGCGGAAAGACCACCACGGGGCGCTGCATTCTGCAGCTCAACAAATCCACCTCGGGCAGTATTTACTATGAGGGACGCGATCTGAACACCCTCGGCACCCAAGCAATGCGCGACGTGCGCAAGGAAATCCAGGTAATTTTCCAGGATCCCTACAGTTCCCTCAATCCCAGAATGAGCATTGGGGAGATTATCGGCGAGGGACCCATGGTGCACAAAATTCTCCCGGACAAGGGCTCTGTTGAGACCCGCACCAAGCAGTTGCTCTCCCTCGCCGGGCTGCCCACCAATATTTTCTCCCGCTATCCTCATGAGCTTAGTGGCGGTCAGCGGCAGCGGGTGGGAATTGCGCGTGCCCTGTCCATGAATCCCCGTTTCATCGTTTGCGACGAGGCGGTTTCGGCCCTGGATGTTTCAATTCAGGCGCAGATCATCAATCTTCTGGAAGAATTGCAGCAGGAGTTCGGCCTGACCTACCTGTTCATCGCCCACGACCTGTCGGTCGTACGCCATATCAGCAATCGCGTGGTCGTGATGTATCTGGGGAAGATCGCCGAGGTGGCCACTTCGCAGGATCTGTACAAAGAGCCCTTGCATCCGTACACAATCGCGTTGCTGTCCGCGGTGCCAATTCCCGACCCCATGGT
>JAPUIH010000264.1 GCA_027297205.1 SAR324 cluster bacterium
TACTGGGGTCCGGTGTTGCCCCCATTGTCTTTTTAATTCTTTTTGTTGTTTTTGGGGGTGGTGGTTGGGTGCGCGCCCCCCCCCCGGGGGTTTGGGGGCGGCGCCCCAAATAGGTACAAATGGAGATGAGGGGGATCGAACCCCTGACCCCGACACTGCCAGCGTCGTGCTCTCCCAGCTGAGCTACATCCCCAGAGGAAAAAATTTCACCGGAGCGGCGGCGCGAAGTCAAGGGAAATGTGCCGCCCCGGTAGCGCGCGCAAGCCGCTGTCCACGATCTATTCCGCCGGGCGGGAGAGCAGCGGAGCGGGATTGCGCTTTGCTGCTGGTGGGCTATAATTGGCCGTCATAACAGTATTTTGCTTGCTGAATTTAGCTTGCAGAATCGTGGAGATGGATGAGTCACTGGTGGGCTTCCCGGGCTTCAAACCCGTGCGCGAGGCACTAACACTGTCTTGGGTGGGTTCGATTCCCACACGTCTCCGCCAACATTCTGAAAAAAGGGGCGGCTGCAGAATCCGGCAGCCTCGGGAGATCTCCCTTGGGTGAAACCAACAGCCGCGGCAGAGACCGCGTGCCCGCAGCGTTCTCCGGCATGGCGGAATTGGTGGAGAGCGGGCAGAAGTTCAGTTTCAAAGCAGTGGATATCTCCGTGATAGGGTTGCTCTTCAAGGCGGATGGCGCCGCGCCGGAAGTGGGAGAGAAGATACGCCTGAATTTCATACTTCCCGGCGAGGACAATCAGGTCACGTCGATCATACTTTCGGCGGAAGTGGTGCGCGTGACCGAGAATGATGACGGGACGATGTACGGCGTGCAGTGGCTGGAGCAGGAAAACGCCCAGAATATCGAGACCCTGGAAACCTACTATACCGAATTGTTCTTCGATATGATCGACTGAGCCGCCGGTTCAGAAGCCGCCGTTTCCGGAAAAGGGCTTGAGACTGCCCGGCTTGAGCCATTTCAGCGGATCCACCGGTTTGCCCTTCAGGCGAATTTCAAAATACAGATCGTACACATTATTGACGGGCTGGAAGGTCGCGGCGCCCAGCGGCGATCCCGCGGCAATGAAGCTGCCCCTCTCCACCCGCAGCTCTTCCAGGTGCCCGTACACGGTGAACAAGCCCTTGCCGTGATCGAGCACCACCAGCTCCTGATATCCCCGGAACGGCCCCGCATGCACAACCCGCCCCGGTGCGACGGCGTGCACGGCCGCGGCCTCGGGCACCCGGATCACAATCCCGCGCTGGAACTTCTTTAGCTTATAGCGGGGATCCTGCCGCCCGAAGCTGGCGACCAGACTCCCTTCGGAGGGCGGAGGCAGTTGCCCCTGTAGAGATCTGGGGTTGGAGAACGCCGCCGTCTTGCCACGGTTACGGGCTTGCTCCTCAAGCTTCAGTACGGCGGTCTCCATGCCCTTGCTTAGGGATTCCAACTCCTCCAGGTATCCATTGTACAGCTTGCGGTCGTCGCGCATCGCTTGCAAGTTTTTGCGCAGCGCCTTGCGGCCGCGGTGCAGATCTTTGCGCTCCCTCCGCAATTCATCGTTAAGGGACGCCAGCCGGGCGAGGGTTGATTGCACTTCCTTTTCCCGGCGCTTAATATTCCGGGTCATTTCCTGGAATTCCTCGATGATTTTCATATCGAAGCGGATTACCAGGGCCAGGTAGCGGCTGTCCTTGAAAAACTGCTTATGGCGGGCCAGGGCGAGCAGGGTGGCGGAGTCTCCCAATTTGGAGAGGCGGTAAATCCGTTTAAGATGCAAGTCCGCGCGCTCCCGGTTTCCGGCGATCAGTTTGGCAAGGCGGCTGATCTCGGCCTGCTGGCGCTTGCTGATTTTCGTTTGACGGGCCTTGCGGTTCCTGAGGTCCCGTTCCCTGCGTATTGCCGCCCTGATTTGCCCGGAGAGCGTGTTGATGCTGCGCAAGGTCTTTGCCTCTGATTGCTGGGATTCCTTGAGGCGCCGCACCACCTGCCGCTTTTCAAACTGCAGTTGCTTGATCTGGTTTTTTTTCTCCAGGATGGCCTTGCGCACCGCCTCCTCGCTTTTCTGGGCGAAGGCCGGGTGGAACGCCAGGCAGAGCATCAACAAAAAGGCGCCGCATGCGACTAGTCCCCGCCACACCTTGGCGCGGGGAGCCAATTCTATAGGAACCGGCCGCATCATGGCTCGATCGCCTTCAGCACACGGTTGACGGCCAGGTAGCTGCTCAAGGCGCCCAAGCCCACCAGCACCAGCAGGGCACCCACGAGCACTTCCCAGGGGAAAAACACGGAAAGCTGCTTGAGCACCATCGTGAAGTCGTTCCAGGTCAGCCCGGCAATCACCAACTGAAAAGCAAACCACACGAGCACCAGCGCCCGGGCCCAGCCAATCAGCGCGAGCAGAACCCCTTCCACTACAAAAGCGGAGCGGATATAGCCGCGGGTAGCACCTGACAAATGGAGGATTTCAATTTCCTGCCTGCGGGAATACAGGGAGAGCCGCGCTGCATTGGCAATAATCAAACAGAAGGAAATCAGGATCATCCCGGCGAAGAACACCCCCAGACCCTTGGTGAGATCGAAGAACAGCTTGGCCTTGCCCAGCACACGCTCCGCGTATACGACTTCCTCCACCCCATTTAATTTGTCGAAGCTTTCCGCCAGGCTCCCGATACGTTTCCGGTAATCCACGAACACTTCGAAATCGATAGTGTAGGGCAGACCCTCCTTTTCCGCGCCGGTGAGAAAGCCGTTGTCCGCCCCCAGCTTGGCCGCCAACGAACGCAACCCCTCTTCCGGAGAAACCAACACGGCCCTGGCCACCAGAGGATGATCCTGCACGCGCCGCAGCAGCAAGTGGCGCTGCCTTTCTCCCAGGCTCGGTTTTAGGAACAAGGACACCGTGGTATTGGACAGCCAGATCTCCGAGATATGCACCACGTTCACATAGAGCAGCCCCACCATTCCCAGCAACGCCAGGGACGAGGCGACGATCAGAATACTATTCAGGGAGGCATGCCAATTCCTTCGGAGATTTCGGATCGCGCGCGGGATGCCGGATATCAGGTACATAGGGGAAGACAGGTCCTGTAATTACAATTCATTCGCCCAGCCGTTTAGCGCGCTGCAGCGGTTTCCGCACGGTTGATTAACCGCACTTCCTGAATCTTGCGATCCTTGATGAGCAGGGTTCGGGAGCGGAACGAACGGATCAGACTCAAATCGTGGGTGGCCACGATCACCGTACTTCCTGAATCGTGAATTCGCCGAAGCAGTTCCATCACCTTAAAGGCCATGGATCGATCCAGGTTTCCAGTCGGCTCATCGGCGAAAAACACCCTCGGACCGAATACGAGCGCCCTGGCGATGGAGACCAGTTGTTTCTCCCCGCCGGACAGCCCGCTCACCAATTCCTTTCTGCGCTCGGCCAGCCCGACTTGTTCCAGCAAGGTTCCCATGCGTTGGCGCATCTTCCTGCCGCTCAAGCCGGCGATGCGTAGCGGCAGCGCCACATTCTCCTCGATCGACTCGTTGGCCAACAGGCGGTTATCCTGATCCTGAAACACCGTTCCGATGCCACGGCGGTGCCGCGCGCGCTGGGCCGGAGAGTAGCGGAGAATATCCGCCCCGTTGAATCGGATGTTTCCCTGCTCCGGCAGTTCCAGCATCAGCAGCAGCCTGAACACCGTCGTTTTGCCCGCCCCGCTGACTCCCGACAGAAAGAAGAATTCTCCCTGGTCAATCTTCATAGTAACCGAATCCAGCACGGGCAGCCGGCCGGCATAACTCTTGGTTAAATCGGTGAACTCTATCATGCGCGTTCAATCCCTCCCTGGGACGCAGAGGCAGGCCCTAACTTATCCGTATATTATAAAACCGGGGGCTTGCGGTACAGGAGTTTTTGAGCCGTGCCGTTTACATTTGGCGGTGAGGAAAATGTTGGGAATTGGGCCTTGCCCCATCACGCGATAATTACTCCAATTTTCCGCCAGAGCAAAATGCTGGAAATTTCAACCTATTCGTGTATAATTACGGCCATAGCGAACCAGCAACAACCACACGCCGGCACAATCCTTCCATCTGGCGGCACCAAAAACTTAGCCCATTCTAGGATGCAGCAGTTGGCCGGCACGGAGCGGGAACAACGTTTTCACTTGTTTGGATTGATGAGTTCTTGTCTTTCACCTGGTGGAATGAGGAACAGCAAATGATGAACGCCACGAAGATTACAATTCTTGCCAGTTTCGTTTTGATACTTTCCTTACCGGCATGGGGCGCAACGAAATACGGGGATGCCAGCATCAACAAAGGAAAGGTCATCGTGCTGAGGGCCGGCAAACGCCTGACCTTCGACAGTAACGACAGGAACGTCCAG
>JAPUIH010000265.1 GCA_027297205.1 SAR324 cluster bacterium
GGAGAATTTTCTGGATGTATCGGAAATGGTCGTGTGCAGCGCCATCGCCCGCAAGGAAAGCCGGGGCGCACACTACCGCAGCGATTTCACGGACCAGGACGACGAGGGCTACCTGTGCAATTTCATCCTCACCCGCGACGATCCCACCCCGCGCAAGCAGCAGGTGGCCATGCCCCGCCTGCGGCCTGGAGGCTAGGGCTGGCACACAAGGGCGAAAAGGAGAATTCCATGGCTTCCAGCGATCCCTGGGGCAAGACCGACCAGATGGAAGATGCGGTTCTGGATGGCATGGTGACGCGGCTCGAAGCCCGCGGGAAATACGGGCCGTTCATGAAAATGCTGGACGAGTATCTCGGCGCAATGGAGATCGACGGCAAACAGGAAGTGCTGGACATGGGCTGCGGCACGGGCATCGTGGCGCGCACGATCGCGGCGCGCAGCGGCTTTTCCGGCAAGGTACTCGGCATAGATTTAAGCCCTTACCTCGTGAAAGCCGCCGCACGATTGGCGGGCGAGGAGAACCTCTCGCAGCGTGTGGCCTTCGAGCCCGGCGATACGCGCAGCCTGGAGCTCGCGGACGGCCGCTTCGATGCCGTCGTGGCCCATACGCTGCTCAGCCATCTCGACGATCCTTTCAGTGTCCTGAAGGACATTGCGAGGGTGGTCAAATCCGGTGGCGTGGTGGGTATATTCGATGGGGATTACGGCTCCAGAAGCTATGCCCAGGAAGACCTGGAGAAAATGAAGCGGGACAATGAAATCGTCAATAGCGCCGTCGTGGCTAGCCCCTATGTGATGCGGCTCATGCCCCGCTACCTGCGGCGCGCGGGCCTGGAACTGACCGCCTGCTTCCCCTATGTGCTGGCCGAAGTTGGTCAGGCGGATTATTGGGGGTCGGCGATTGAATCCAACCGCAGTTTGCTCCCCGAGGCAGGCGCCATGACGAAGGAGCAAGCCGATATCTGGGCCGACGAATTGCTCGGTTCCTCGCAGGATGGTGTTTTCTTTGGGGCCTGCAATTTTTACGCGTACGTCGCGACAAAGCCCTAGCGGCGCGCTGGGCTGCGTACGGGCTAAAGCACAAATTCACTGGAAAACAGGGGTTCCATACTCTGGTTCCATTCGCCGTTCCAGCGATCCAGCAGCAGGTCCGCCTGGGTTTTGCCTGTATCCACGATACGGCGCAGGGGCTCCAGAAACTTGCCCTCGTTTTCGCCCTGCTCATCCTGGGCGTTGAGGCGCTCCAGGCCCGAGGCGGCGATGGAGATCAGGTCGCGCAGCCATTCCCGCACCGGGCGCCCAGCCACCTCCGCCCGCAGACCGATGCGCGCGGTATCCTCCTGGAGTTGCGGATAATCCTCCAGCTTGACCTTGCGCAGCAAGGCCACGGCGCTGTCCAGCGCGGTCTCGTCATACAAGAGGCCCCGCGAGACCGCGGCAAAAGCGCAAATCATGGCCGTGGGCCCCATATCGGCCATGCGCAGTTCGATGATGTTCTTCAGTCTGGCCTCGGGAAAGATGGTGGTCAGATGCAGCGTCCAATCGTCCAGGGTCGCCGTATAGCCGTCCAACCCATCGGCCATGAAATTACGGAAGCTGTGCCCCGCATAATCTCTGTAGTGCCCGTCCCGATGAATGAAAAACATGGGCACATCCAGCGCATAGTCCACGTAGTCCTGATAGCCGAAATCCTCGCGGAACACGGCGGGGATGATGCCCGAGCGGTCGCCATCAACGTCCAGCCAAACCTTGCCCCGGGTGGAAAGATAGCCGGAGGGCTTGCCCTCGGCGAAGGGGGAGTTGGCGAACAGCGCGGTCAGGAAGGGCGCAATGGCGAAAGCCACGTAGAGCTTCCTGGCCATGTCCGCTTCGCTGGAATAGTCCAGATTGGTCTGCACGGTGCCCGTGCCGGTCATCATATCCATGGCGTGGCCGCCCCTGGTGGGCAGGTAGCGCCTCATGATCTCGTAGCGCTCCTTGGGCATCCAGGGCATCTCGGAGCTTGCAATGAGCGGATTGCGTCCGCTGGCCAGCCAGGTAATGCCCAGCGGCTCGGACAGGTCCCGCAGTTCTTGCAGATGCTGGTGCAATTCCTGGCAGGTGTCGTGGGCGGTGAACATTGGCGCTCCGCTCAACTCAAACTGTCCGCCCGGCTCCAGGGTAATCGCCGCGTCGTTCCGCAGCAAGGCGATGATCTGCTCCCCTTCGGCGACCGGCTCCCAGCCGAATTTTTCCACAAAGCCCGCCAACACCGCGGATATGCCCCGCTCTCCAGCATAGGGCACCGGCTGCAAGGTATCCCGGTAAAACCCGAGCTTCTCGTGTTCCGTTCCGACCCGCCATTGCTGAGGCGGCTTCTCCGAGGACTTGAAAATCGTCAGCAGGTCCTGTGCAGATTCAATCGGCTCTGATTTTCCGGAAAAAATGGTTGTCGTCATTGGCGGGTAAATTCCTCAGGCAATTACGCAGGTGTGGTGAACCACCCGCCCTTGGGAAAAACGATGGGTGCGGCGGCCGCGGGCAGGAATGTCTTTGGCGGCCTGCTCGGCATCGAAGCAAATCTAAAATCCACGCCCGCATTGGGCCGGGGTGAAGAACACAAACCTTTTTTACTGAATCGCAACCCGTCCTCACCCGGAGCAGGTGTGCCCAAACTTAAAGCTGGCGCGGGAGAAACCACGTCACGGCGGCTATGGGCCATGGTAGCACAACCACCTCGTCACAGCCTATAGGCAGCCCGCGTGCCGCGCCGTACCGCGCTTACCCTGGCTCGGCGGGCCGATTCCGTTCCCGGCCCGAAAATGATACAGATGTTCTCGCAGGGGCGTGGCGCCCCGTTTTTAGCTTTCCCCGGAAGCCTTTCTGTTCCGAGCCATGAATCGACTGATCCTTCAGTTTACAGCCCATCTGCATTTGAAGGAATACTCGCAGAACAGCATCCAAAATCACCGCCTGGATCTGCTGAAGTTCAAGGGCTGGCTCGAGGAGCGCGATGCGGCGGAACCGGATCAGCTCGGGAAAATCTCCGCGGCCGGCATCAGGGAATACCAGGGGTTCATGGCCGAAACCCTCAAGCAGCGCTCCATTAACCGGCACCTATCATCCCTGCGGCTGTTTTTTGGGTTCCTGGAAGAGGCGGGTCTGGTGAGCGGGAACCCATTGGACGGGTTCGTATTCCAAAAACCGCTGCCCGTTCTGCCCAACATGCTGCTGCCGGGAGAGGTCAGCGACCTGCTGGACGCCCCCCAGGAATCCCACTACCTGGGTTTGCGCGACCGGGCGATGCTGGAGTTGCTCTATTCCAGCGGGCTCAAGCTGCACGAGTTGATTGGACTGAATGTGGGCGTCCTGCAACTCAATTTGGGTTTTCTGAAGGTGTCCGGGAAACGGGAACGCATGGTGCCCATTACCGAGTACACCGCCGGGCTGCTGAAACGCTACCTCGAGGAAAGCCGCCCCGGCCGCATCCTGCACCCGGAAGAACCCTGCCTGTTTCCAGGACGCAACGGAACGCGCATTACGCGGGTCGGCGTATGGAAATTGATCAAAAAGTACGCACGGCAGGCCAGAATCAAAAAAAACTTCAACCCGCGCGCCTTGCGGCATGCTTTCGCCATGCACCTCATCCTGCGGGGCATGGACCTGGACGGCATCAAGCTCTTGTTTGGATACAAACAGCTGGAGGCGACTACGCTATACGCCCACGTCAACACCCCGGATTTCCGGGAGGCCTATCGGGCTTTCCATCCCTCGGCCGCGGGGGAATGATCCCCGGGTGGTCGAACGCGGAGCGCGCAAGGTCTGCCGTATGCAATGGGTTTTGCGTGAAAGGGGTAGGGGCGCGTCCCTGCATCGCCCTCGTTTCGCCGCGGCCGCAACAGATTAACTGCCGGGCCAAGGCGAAAGCTATGAGCGCAGGGAGGATACTTCAGGTTATCTTTTCAAAAGAAATTTTGTCGGAATCTACAGAAACTATACGCCACCGCTCACCAGTCGGCGTACACAATATGGGGTTGTCCTTGTCCAAATTTAAATCGAAAATAGCAACGTTTTTTTTTGCATCTTTTCCCGTCGGTGAGATAACAGTTTCCCTTTTCATAGGCCCTCCATGTCCGTTTCTGCGAATACCAGCCGTGGCCAATCCTGTCCACGGCGCACCCATTCCAGTGGGTATTTATTCTCACATATTTTGATAACGAACGGGACGAAAATTGTCAATGCTCTTTTCTAATTGAACAGCATTCATGTACCCGGGAATTATAATGTGCGATACTTATCCTTCATAACAAAGGTTGGGAACGGGATAACAGCGCAGCGCCAATAAGATAAAATGGCAGGCGCAGCAAAGCAGTAAATGATGGATAACGAATCAGAAAAAAATCCCGCGGGGCGTGATAGTCACGCAATGGACGATACGGCGCCGGCGCCCGATGCACGGCGTTTGCGGGACAAGCTCGCCCGAAGCGACCGCCCCTATGTGACCCTCAAGGCGGCTGTTACCCTGGACGGAAAAATCGCCACGCGCAGCGGCGCTTCCCGCTGGATCACCGGCGAAGCCGCCCGGGAATTCGCGCACAGGCTGCGGGCGAATCATGACGCCGTGCTGGTGGGGATCAACACCGTGACCACGGACGACCCTCAACTCACGGTTCGCCTGCCGGATCAGAAAGCTACCCCGGCACGGGCCGTGCTCGATTCCCTGTGCAAGATTGATCCCAGCGCACGGTTCATGGCGGCGGACGGCGCGCGGCGCTTCGTCATCAGCGGAGCCCAGGCGCCCGAAGCGCGCGTGGCGGCATTGCGCGAAGCCGGGGCGGATGTGCTGGTCTGCGATCAGCCCCGTCCGGAACCGGCCTGCTTTCTGCCTTATTTGCGGCAAAGCGGGATCGACACCTTACTCGTGGAAGGCGGGGGCCAAGTGCATGCAAACTTGATTGCGCATGGCGAGGCGGATGAATTATGGTTGTTGATAGCCGGAAAAGTGATTGGGGGGGGCGATGCGCCCGGCTGGTGCGGCTCCCTGGGCGTGGAGCGCATCGAGGATGTGCCGCGGCTGGCATTGCTCCCAGTGCGGCAGGCGGGGGAAGATATTGTGATCCGAGGAATGTTCGGTTCACGCAAACCCTAACCCCGACAACCCCCAACAACTGACGATCCATGACCAGACAGCGAAGCAAATCCACCAAGGAAGAACGTCCAAGGCTGGACTCCATTGAACACGCCATCCAGGACATTCGGGACGGAAAAGTGATCATCCTGGTGGACGACGAGGACCGCGAAAACGAGGGCGACTTGGTATGCGCGGCGGAGAAGGTCACCCCCAAAATAATCAATTTCATGGCCACCCACGCCAGAGGGCTGATTTGCATGCCCTTGGATCCGCAGATCGCGGACCGGCTGGAGCTGCCTCCCATGGTGGAAATCAACCGCGAGCGCATGGGCACAAACTTCACCGTAAGCGTGGAAGCCGCCCAGGGCGTCACCACGGGCATTTCCGCGGCGGACCGCGCCCACACCATCCTCACTGCGGTTAAGCTGGATTCCTCCCCCAGGCAATTGGTCAGTCCGGGGCATGTCTTTCCCCTCAGGGCCAAGCGGGGCGGTGTGCTGGTGCGCGCGGGGCAAACGGAAGGCTCCGTGGACCTGGCGGGCATGGCCGGCCTGGAGCGGGCCGGGGTGATCTGTGAAATCATGGACGAAGACGGCACCATGGCGCGCTACCCGCGCCTGCGGCGCTTCGCCGATGAGCACGGCCTGAAACTGGTGAGCATCGAAGACCTGATCGCCTATCGCAAGGCCAGGGAAGTTTTGGTAAAGCGCATGGTGGAGGCCTCCCTGCCCACCGACATCAGCAAGGATTTCCGTGTGGTGGGATATCAGAACGTGTACACCGACGACGACTACATCGCCCTGGTGATGGGCGAATGGCCGGAGGAGGAACCGGTGCTGGTGCGGGTGCACTCCCAATGCCTGACCGGAGACGTATTTCGTTCCATGCGCTGCGATTGCGGCAAGCAACTGCTCGCCGCCATGTCCATCGTGGCCGATGAGGGCAAAGGCGTAATTCTATACCTGCCCCAGGAAGGACGGGGCATCGGCCTCATTAACAAGCTCAAGGCGTACCGCCTGCAGGACGGTGGGGCCGACACCGTGGAGGCAAACCACCGGCTCGGCTTCAAGGAAGACCTGCGGGATTACGGCATCGGTGCGCAGATTCTGATTGATTTGGGCGTGCGCAAAATGAGGCTCATTACCAACAATCCGCGCAAAATCGTCGGCCTGGCCGGATATCAGCTTGAGGTGGTCGAGCGCGTGCCCTTGCAGATGCCGGCGTCCAGCGAGAACAGGAAATATCTGCTTGCGAAAAAGAATAAGCTGGGTCACCTTCTGGACATTGAAAATTGACCCCGCGCCCAAATGATCCCCGCACCCTGCCGCCACGGGCAGCTGGCGGACTTAGCAAGAGTTTAAGTGGAATGGGCAAGATCGAAGGCAATATGTCCGCCTCTGGATTGAAGCTGGCCGTGGTGGTTTCCCGGTTCAACAGCTTCATCACCGACCGCTTGCTGGAAGGGGTCCTCAACACCTACACCCGGCAGGGGGGAAGCCTGGAAGACGTGGATGTGGTGCATGTCCCTGGGGCCTTTGAAATACCAATGGCTGCGAAACGGCTCGCCACCCGGGGCGGTTATGACGCCATGGTGGCCTTGGCCGCGATCGTACGTGGTGCGACGCCCCATTTTGACTACGTCTCCTCGGCCACCACTTCCGGTGTGTCCTCCGTGGCTTTGGAGTTTGGGATTCCCATCGGATTTGGCGTGTTGACCACGGATACCGTGGAACAGGCCATCGAGCGGGCCGGTTTAAAAAGCGGCAATAAAGGCTCCGAAGCCGTAATGACCGCCATTGAGATGGCGAACCTCATGAAAGCGCTGGGCGAATGATCACACAGCGCCGGCCACGGATATTCCACCGCATTGCGCTGTGGGCCGCCTTGCTGATGCTGGCGGGCTGCACCCCCTTCCTCTCCCGCCCCATGCCCGAGTTCAGGGAGGTGCTGCTGCAGGGCGAGGGGCGGGACAAGATCCTGCTAATCGACATATCCGGCGTCATTAGCAATACTCCCTTCTTTGTGCCAAACGTGGGTCTGGTGCCGGGGATGACCGCGCGCGTACGGCAGGAGTTGGAGATCGCCTTCGACGATCCTTTGATCCGGGGCGTGCTGCTGCGCATCAATTCCCCCGGCGGAACCCTCACCGACAGCGACATTATTTACCACTCCCTGGTCGAGTTCAAGAAAAGCAAGAAGGTGAAGATCGTCGCGGCCCTCGGTGACATTGCCGCTTCGGGGGCCCTCTATCTGGCCATGGCGGCTGACGAAATTTATGCGCACCCCACCACGCTCACCGGCAGCATTGGCGTGATCATGCCCCACATCGACCTTTCAGGGGTAATGGACAGGCTGGGCATCAAATCCGATCCGATCAAGTCAGGCAAATTCAAGGATATCGACTCGGAATTCCGCCCGCGCACGGACGAGGAACGCAAGATGCTGCAAAAGCTGATCGACCATCAGCATAAGAAATTCGTGGCGGCGATCCGGGCGGGGCGAAAAAATATGACCAAGCAGCAAGTGCAGGCCATCGCGGACGGCCGGCTGCTCACCGCCGAGGACGCCAAGGCCCGCGGCCTGGTGGACGAAATCGGCTATCTGGACAATGCCTATGAGCGCATTTCCCGCATCAGCGGCTTTCCGGCCAACCGGCTGGTGCGTTACGCCAACGCCTGGATGACGGGAAACAACATCTACAGCAACGCCTTCCCCATTGAGCTGAACCAGTTCTAGCAGCGGGAAGGGAGATCGCGGGACTGGCGCCGGACGGGAATCAGTCAGGCACCGGCTCTGCGTAACAGCGGCAATGCTTGTCCATGCCCGGATGCCCCCGCTCTCCGGTGCTGCTGTTGACCACCGGCGGATCGTCCCAGCGGAAGGTCTTGCCGTTGAGCCGCAGGTGGCCGGGCCGGGTACGCCGCATGTCCTTGGGGGCGATGCGCCAGATATAGGAGGCAGGGGTCCCGCGCAGCGAAGACGGCCGCTCGCGCCGGTATCGGCCCGCGCGCTGGGTCCATTTCGCTTCCGGGCACATCAGCCCGTCCCATC
>JAPUIH010000266.1 GCA_027297205.1 SAR324 cluster bacterium
GTTGATGAGCACACCGCCGAAGGTGAAGGTGATCCCTCCCGTGGCCGGATAGGCGTAGTAGGGCGGGGTGTCCAGGGGCCGCGCCCAGTTGGTCTTTTCGATGGGCAGACCGTCACTCCGCAGGCCGTCCAGCACCGTGGGGTCGAAGCTGCCCCGTGCCGCGGCCTCGTTGTAACCGGCCAGGGTGCGCTGGGCTTGCTCCACGTCCAAGGGCAGTTGCGCGGCCAGCTCTTCCAGGGTGTCCGCCACCAGGGGCGTGCCGGTGGCATAACGCGGCTCCAGCAACTCCACCACCCTGGAGTCGAAAATTTGCCAGGCGATCCCGCCCGGCTGGTTGAGGATGATCCCGCCCATCTTGGCGTAGGTGTACAGTTGGAAGTCCTCGCCCTCGTCCGCGAAGCGCTGGCCCTGCCGGTTCAGCATCACGCTGTAGGGAAAGGAGAGCCGGTTGGTCTTGTCGGTCAACTCGCGGTCGCCGTAGGGCGGGGCGTCGCCATCGATGGGGGTGGCGTGGCAGCCGGTGTATTGCCCGTGGGCCGCCGCGCCAATGGCAAAGGCCATCTCCAGGCCGTCGCCGTTGTTGAAGGCCGTTCCCCTGACCCGCGCGGTGTCCCAGGGGCGGCCCAGGTAGCGCGCCCGCCAGGCGGGGTTGGACTCGAAACCGCCGCAGCCCAGCACCACCGCCTTGGCTGGTATTTCCTCAAAGCCCCGTGGCCCCTGCGCCACGACCCCCGCCACGGCCCCCGCGCCGTCCTGCAGCAGGCGCGACGCGCCGGTCTCGTAGCGCACCTCCACCCCGCGGCCCGCGGCGATGGAAAACCAGGATTTGGACAGCCCCACCCCCTCGTGACGGGCCCGCACCACCGCGCCCGGCGACCATTTCACCTTGCCCTCGTAGCGGATGCTGCTCAGAGAGGTGGAGGGCTCCATCTCGATGCCCTGCTCCACCAGCCAGCACACCGTATCGTAGGAGCGGCCGATCAGGATTCCCGACAGGGTGGGGTCCGTGCGCCCTTCCGTGACCCGCAGCAGGTCTGCCCGGAACAGGTCTTGGGGATAGGGCATCACGCTGTCCATGAACTCCGGCATTTCCTCTTGGATATGGGGCAGCAGGGGCAGCAGGTCTTGCGCCTTGTCGAAGGCGAAGCGGTACAGCCCGCCGCTGTAATGGGTGTTGCCGCCCCGCAGCTCCTCTGGCGCCTTTTCCAGCACCAGCACCCGTTGGGCGCCTTGTCCGTGGGCCGAGATGGCCGCGGCGAAGGCGGCATTGCCCGCGCCCACTACGATCACGTCATATGCAGCCATTGCATCCTATGGGGAAACTTGTTGCTAAGAAATTGTTGCCAAAATTAGGGAGCGGGCGCGGCTCATTCCACGATGTGCGCCTCCCGCAGTTCCGCCCGGCGTTGCGTGCTCAGCCCAAGCACTGCTTCCAGCACGTAGTCCGTATGCTCGCCCAGCAGGGGCGCGGCGTGGCCGTTGCCGTTGGGAGTAAAAGCCATGCGCCAGGGCGCGCCCATCATGGTGCGCAGGCCCGCCTCGGCATGGGGCCAGTTAGTAAAGCATTTGCGCGCCAGCAAATGCGGATCCTCCTGCAGGTCCTTCGTGTCCAGCACGGGAAAGGCCGGTACGCCCTCGGCCTGCAATGCGCGCGTGGCCTCCCAGCGCTCCCGCCCGGCGCACCAGGCGCCGAGCAGTGCGTCCAACGCGTCCTCGTTGGCCTTGCGCGCCGGGGCGTCCCGGAAGCGGGCATCGTCCGCCAAATTCGGCTGGCCGATGGCCCGGCAGAGCCCGCGCCACTGCGCCTGATCGCTCACCGCCACGGCCACCCAGGCATCCTCCCCCGCGCTGGCATACACGTTATGGGGGGCGTCCACCGGGTCCCGGTTGCCCATGGGGCGATAGGGCGGGTTGCCCAGGGCATGGTTCATCCAGCCCTCGAAGCCCGTGCAGAGCATGGCCTCCCACATGGACAGGTCGATCACCTGCCCCGGCGCACCGTGGCGCAGGCCCGCCCACAGGGCCGCGGTGAGGGCGATGGCGCAGTAGACCCCGCCGTTGGGATCGCCATAGGCCATGCCCACGTCCTGGGGCAGCCCGTCGGCGTAGCCGGTTTGCGCGGAAACGCCCGCCAGGGGGGAAATGAGGGGGCCATAGCCCATGTAGTAGCGGCTGGGGCCCGTCTGGCCGAAGGCGGAGATCATGGCCACATGCAGGCGCGGGTTGATGCGCTGCATTTCCTCCGCACCCAGCCCCAGCTTTTCCAGCACGCCGGTGCCGAAATTGCTGATCATCACGTGGCTGGATTCCGCCAACTGCTTGACCAGGGCAATGCCTTCCGGATTGGAAAGGTCGATTCCGATGCTTTTCTTGCACTGATTGATCTGGTTGTAATAGGCGCTCAGGTTATGCCCCGGCTCCATGCCCGGCGGCTGCAGGCGCGAGCGGCGGGTCAGGTCCAGGCGGGAGGAGGATTCCACCTTGATCACCTCCGCGCCCAGCATGGCCATCATTTGCGTGCAGTGGGGACCGGCCCAGACCCAACTCAGGTCCAGCACCCGCACCCCGGCCAGGGGCGGCTTGCGTGCCTGGCCGGCGCCACCGTTGCCCGCAAGCTCCGGCAGGGGCGCGAACAGGGAGGCGGCATCCCGCGCCGCCTCTCCCAAGCGAGGGGCGGGCTCGCTGGGGCGCCACCAAGGCTGCTTGAGATGAAAGGGCGCGCCAGGCATGCGCAGGGCGCCGGCCACGGGATGCGATTGCTCCACGTAGAACTCGCGGGCCAGCAGGTGTTCCTGGCGCTCCAACTGCGGAAAATCGAACACAGGCGCCGCCCCCACCCGCTCCTGCTGGCAGGCGTGGAACAGATCGTCCACCTTCCAGCCGGCCGTCCATTGCGCGATCAGCTTGAGCAGCGCCTGGGCGTTCCCGCTGCGCTGCTCCCGGCTGGAAAATCGCTCCTCCAGGGCCCAAGCCGGCTCGCCCATCAGTTTAACAAAGCGTTGCCACTGGCTCTGCTCTGGACAGATCAAGAAGATATGCCCGTCCTGACAGGGATAGAAGTTCATGGGTTCGTACAGGGTGGGCGAGGTGCGCTTGTCCGTCTGGCCCGTGTAGCTGTAAATGGAGAAGTGGCGGCCCAGCAGAAAGACCACCGTCTCCTGCACGGAGAGGTCGATATGTTCCCCCAACCCGCTCTGGGCCGCACCCCGGCAGGCCGCCAGGGCGGCCACCAGCCCGTGCAGCCCCGCGTGTACCAGCACATGCTGCCCGAAGGGCTTGATGGGCGGCAGTTCGGGCGGAGCCCCTTTGCCGGGGATGATCCAACCCCAGCCTCCCCCATGAATGAGGGTCAGATCATTGGCGGCATAATCCCGGTAGGGCCCGCTCAACCCGAAGGGCGTGATGGACAGCATGACCAGCCGAGGGTTGCGCCCGCTCAGGCGTTCGTAGGAGATGCCCCGGGCTTCCATCTCGGTGGGCGTGAAGTTGTGGAGCAACAGGTCGGCCCGCTCCGCCAGCCCCGCCAGGGTTGCACGGCCCTCCCGCGCCGTCAGGTCCAGTTCCAGGCTGCGCTTGTTGGTGTTGAGATAAAGGTAGGTTCCGCTGGCCTCCGGGCCAGGCACGCCCTGGGGAAAGGGGCCGCGCCGGCGGGCAGGCTCCCCACCTGGTGGCTCGATTTTGAGCACTGTGGCGCCCAGCCCTGCCAGCATTTTTCCCGCCATCGGCGCCGAGACGCCGCCGCCCAGTTCGATGACCTGTAAACCCTCAAGACCCTGCCCAGCCATATTCGCTCCGTCCATTCCGTTCCGGCCGACCTGGAGGCCCGCGCCGGTGGTTCATTCCCCTTCTTCCTCCTCGGCGTTGAATTGCTCTTCCATCATTTTAAGCACGTGCTGCCAGCCATCCGGATGCTTTTTGGCGATCTCCACGAACTTTTCCAGGATGTTGATCATGCCACGCCATTCTTCGATCTTGATAACGGCGCCATTGTAATCGTTCCGGTGATTTTCCATCAGTTCCCGGAACATCAACAAGCCGATGTTGTCGTCCGCCATACCCATCCCCCGCAGTGGGCCGGACGGTGTGCGGGCCGCAGCAATTGGAAATTCCCAACACGGGCCCGTTTGTCCGAACCTTTACCTGGCCTCCCTCGCGCCCCGCCCCGTATCGCCCCCAAACCCCCACCGGACGGCCTGCTGCTTTCATTGCGGCGCTGGCGGTGAAGCTCTAGACAGTAAAGAAATTTACCTTCTCACGAAATTGCCGCAAACGATAGACCATCGCCCTTCGTCGAGGGAGAGGCCACCCGCGGGGTCTTAGGGAACCGGAGTAGGAACGGCCACCCCCAGATTGGCCGCCGCTTCCTGGATGGCGTTCCAGACCGGCTCTTCGATGACAATGCCCTCCACTTCCCGCTGGCGCTGCTGATTGCCCTCGTATTCTCCTGGAATCAACACGGGCGGATCACCGGGCCGCACTTCCGTATCGTGCAGGTATTCCACCAGGGAAAGAATCTCCCGCTCGTAATACTCCCTGGACACGAGCGCCGTTGGGTCGATCACGATCAGGAAGCTCACGTTGTTGGTGTTGCTCCTGTCGCGCAGGGTGGCGAAGGTGCCCGCTCCGGTGAGGATGCCGGCCAGGATTTCCACCAGCACGGCCAACCCATAGCCCTTATAGCCCCTCGGCCCGCCCAGGGGCAGCATCACCGCCTCCCGGTCGATGAAAGCCTGGGGGTCGCGCACGGGGCGGCCCTGGCGGTCGATCATCCAGCCTTCATCCGCCTCCTTGCCCCGGTCCAGGGCCTGGCGGATTTTATTGGCCGCAACCACGGAGGTGGCGAAGTCCAGCAGCACCGGATCGCCCTGGGGAACGGGAAAGCAGGCGGAGATGGGGTTGGTGGCGAAGCGGCCCTGCACGCCCCCGTAGGGCGTGACGATGCTGGCCGGGCCCAGGGTGGCGGTGAAGCACAGGCCCACCATGCCCTGCTCTGCGGCCATCTCCGGGTAGGCGCCGATGCGCCCGATATGATCCAGGTTGCGCACGCCCACGGCGCTGATGTGCATCTGCCGCGCCTTGGAGATGGCCAGTTCCATCGCCCGCGTGGCGGCCACGTGGCCCATGGCGCGGTTGGCGTCCAGGATAGCCAGGGACGGCGTGTCCCGAACAACGGTCATTTCAGTGTGGGGCATGGTATGGCCGTCCTGGATGTTTCTCAGATAGCGCGGCATCTGCCGCACCCCATGGGAATCATGGCCTCGCAGGTTGGACAGCACCATCAGCCTGGCGATCAGTTCCGCGTCTCCGGAGGGACAACCTGCGGCCTGAAAGCAGTCCTGGGTCAAGGCGCGCAACGCCTCGGCACGAACATTGGGCATTTTTCTCCTCAATCTGTAATGGGTGGGACAATTAATCTGTCAGCCGCCGATGGCCTGCCTGCTCCGCGCCCAACCCAGCGAGGTGCGCGGCTTCGGCCACGGCGCATGCAGTGCGGCGGGAGGAAGGTCAGCGGATGTCCAGCAATTCGATGTCAAAAATCAGGGCCGCATGGGGACCGATCTTGCGCCCGCTGCCCCGCTCTCCATAGGCGAGATGGGAAGGGATGAACAGCTTCCACTTGGCGCCCTTGCGCATCAGTTGCAGGGCCTCGGTCCAGCCTCTGATCACCCCACCGACGGGGAAGGTGGCCGGTTTGCCCCGGGCATAGGAACTGTCGAATTCAGTACCATCGATCAGGGTACCCCGGTAATGGGTGACCACCGTGTCGCTGGCCTTGGGCATGGGCCCCCTGCCCTTGCGCAGCACCCGGTACTGCAGGCCGCTGGGCAGGGTCACCACGCCTTTCCTCTTTTTGTTCCTGGCCAGGAATGCCTGTCCTTGCTGACGGTTCTTGCCAGAGGCGGCCTGGCGGGTTTTCTGTTGCCTGGCGCGCTGGCGCTCGCCCAGGGCGCGCATGGTGGTTTGATACTCCTGCGGGGTCAGGTGGGGCTTCTTACCCCGCAATACATCGTTGATGCCCCGCATCAGGGGGCCGATCTCCACCTCGATGCCCTGGCGCTTCAGATTTTTCCCTACGCTCAATCCAACGGCATAGCTGGTCTTTTCCGCCTCGCTCTTGAATTGCTTGCCGCCCTGGGCATAGACAATTCCGCTGCTCAGCAGAGCGGTCAGAATCAACGCCGCCGGCCATTTTGCTAGTTTCATCGGAGGTTCCCTCGGGAGAAAGGCCGGTACAGAATTGGTGGATGGAAGCCCGTCGCGGCCTTCCGCTTTTATTACAAGCGCGGCGAAAAGACCACTGCAATATCCGGCATTTCCTCTTGTGGCGGGAAATCGGAGCCACGGCCCCGCCCGGCGGGGGCGATTGACATCGCGGGCCGGGGGAAGGAGATTATGCAGGCAAGCTTCAGAGGGCGCCCCCAAAACGCCGGAAGCGCCGGGCCTATGCCCGCTTCCTGCCCGGGCGCTCCAACACAATCGGATTTGAAAAGGAGGGGCGATGGATCTCGACCTGAAAGGCCGCACGGTGCTGATTACCGGCGGTTCCAAGGGAATTGGCCGCGCCGCCGCGGAGGGCTTCGCGGCGGAGGGCTGCAATCTGCATCTGGTGGCCAGGACGGAGGAACAGCTGGAGGCGGCAAAGGAGGAACTGCAAACGGCCCATGGCGTGCAGGTGGCCGTGCATCCCATGGACCTCAGCCAGCCGGGCGCCGTGGATCAACTCATTCAGGCCAGCCCGGACGTGGACATCCTGGTCAACAATGCCGGGGCCATTCCCGGCGGAAACCTGGACGCCATAGAGGAAGAGCGCTGGCGCGAGGCCTGGGACCTCAAGGTGTTCGGCTATATCAATATGACCAGGGAGTACTACCGACGCATGCGCGAGCGCGGGGGCGGGGTGATCGTCAACGTAATCGGGATGGCCGGGGAGCGGCCCGACGCGGGCTACGTGGCCGGCTCCGCGGGCAATGCCTCCCTGATGGCCTTCACCCGCGCCGTGGGCAGCCGCAGCCTCGACGACGGTATCCGCGTTACCGCAATTAATCCGGGCCTGGTGGAAACCGAGCGCGCAGCCACCCTGCTGCAAACCCGCGCCGAGATGCAGTTTGGCGACCGGGAGCGCTGGCGGGAATTCTACGAGCCCCTGCCCTTGGGGCGGGCGGCCAAGGCGCAAGAGGTGGCCGACCTGGTGGTGTTTCTGGCCTCCGCCCGGGCCAGCTACATCAGTGGCACGGTATACACCATCGACGGCGGGGCCTCGGGACGGAGCGGATAAGCGCCGGCCCCGAGCACCCACGGCGGGAGTCCGGGCCGAGCGCGCCGGGAGGCCGGGAGGTTAACCGGCGAAAAAGGGTTCGGGGATGCCGCGCGCTTCCACCCCATGGATGGCGAACAGCGCGCCGGCCAGGGGCTGGGTGTGCGCCAGTTTCTCCTTAACGAACTTGGTGCCGCAGGTCACATAGAGCATGTCCAGGTCTTTGCCGCCGAAGGTGCACATGGTGGGATGGCGCACGGGCAGGGGAATGGTGCGCTCCAGCTTGCCCGCGGGATCGTAGCGGGCGATCTCGCCGCCGTAGATATGGGCGCACCAGTAGAATCCCTCCGCGTCCACGGTGGCCCCGTCGATGTAGCCCTCGATGTCCCAGGTGGTGATGAACTCCCGCCGGTTGGCGATTTCCCCGCTCTCGATGTCGAAGTCGTAGGCGTAGACGGTCTCCCGGGCGGTGTCGGAGAAGTACATGGTCTTGTTGTCGGGGCTCCAGGCGATGCCGTTGCTCACGCAGAACCCGCCGTCCATTTTGCGGCAGCTTAAGTCCGCGTCCAGCCGGTAGAGGCCGCAGCGGGGTTCGCGCTCCGGGTCCACGCTGCCGCACCAGTAACGCCCGCGGCGGTCGCACTTGCCATCGTTGAGCCGGGTGCTGGGCAGTTCGGCCTCCACCTCGGCGACCGGCTTCACCCGGCCCGTTTCCAGATCGACGAAGGCGAAGCCGGACTTGAGGCCGGCCACAATTCCTCCCTGCTCCCGGAACACGAAGGAGCCCACTTCCTCGGGCATCTCCCAGGCTTGCACCTGGCCGCCGGCCGGGTCGTAGCTCTGGATGGCCGGGCGGCTGATGTCGCACCAGTACAGCCGCTGCTCACGCGTATTCCAAATGGGGCCTTCGCCAAGGATGTCCTTGCACTCCACCACGGCTTCCACTTCCGCCATTGCGCTGCCTCCCGCTCAATTGAAACGCTTCCTTGGGACAACCGTGGATCATATAAGCCGCGCGCCGCCCAAATGGCAAGGGCGCGCCCCGGATTTACCTTTTTCCGTTCAGGTGCTATGTTTCCTCCGCCCCGAATCACCCTGGCGCAACCCTTGCCCGCGGGAGCGCCTGTTCCACGGCCCTGGCCGCCGCCCGCCACAGAGAGGACGCCATGAGCAAGATCGCCATCATTGGAGAATTCACCGTCAAACCCGGCTGCTTCGACGAGTACTACGCCCTGATGGAAAAGCATGCCGCGGCTTCCCGGCAGGAGCCGGGCAACCTGCGCTTCGACCTGGTGGTGCCGCTGAAGAGCGAAAACCGCCTGATGATCTACGAAATCTACCAGGATCAGGCGGCCCTGGACGCGCACGCCGGCAGCGAGCGCATCAAGGAACACCGGGGAAAAACCAATGACCTGGTGGAGGAACGCAAGCTCCACATCTGCGAACTGCGGGATTCGGGCGACGCCTGATTCCGCCATCGAATACGGCCAAATTGCATACGGCCAAACCGCGTACAGCCAAGGAGTGATCATCCCGTGAAAGTCGCATTCCTCATGCAAAACCGGCCCGACTACACCCAGCGCGTCCCGCAGGGCCTGGACTGGTTTGAGATGGGCGCGGACCCACAGGGCAACTACAATTCCGCGGATATGGAAAAGGTGGGCGCCGTGGACGCCTTGGTCGCATCCATCCGCGACCCGGTGCACGAGCAGTTGCTGCAAGCCTGTACGAACCTGAAGATCATCCAACGCATGGGGGTGGGCTACGACAACGTGGACACGGAGGCCGCGGCCCAGCGTGGCATTCCCGTCTGCAACCTGGGGGACGTCAACAAGGACGCCCTGGGCGAGCACGGCATGGCGCTCATGCTGGCCCTGGCCCGGCGCATTGTGGAAATCCACCCCCTCACGGCGCAGGCGGACTGGACGGGCGCCCGCGCCCTGTGCGACTTCACCTACGAGCTGCAGGGGCGCACCCTGGGCGTGCTGGGCTTCGGCAAGTCGGGTTACGAGCTGGCCCGGCGGGCGCGCGTGTTCGGCATGCACATCATTTATACCTCCCGCTCTCCGGTGGAAACCCGCCTGCGGGAGGCCGTGCAGGCCGAAGAGCGCAGCTTCGAGCAACTGTTCCGCGAGTCGGATTTCCTCAGCATCAACGTCAGCCTCAACCCCGGAACACAGAACCTGGTGGGAGCCAAGGAACTGGGCTGGATGAAGCCCGGCGCCTACCTGATCATCTTGGCGCGGGGGGGCATCGTGGACGAGCAGGCCCTGGCGGACGCACTCAACGCGGACAAGCTGGGCGGGGCGGGCATCGACGTGTTCTCCCCGGAGCCCATCAGCAAGGAGAACCCCCTGCTAAAGGCCAAAAACACCGTGCTCACCGCCCATATCGCCGGCACCACCAAGGAATGCACGGACCGCGAGGTGGGCTGGGCCCTGGAAAACGTGGAGCGCTACCTCGTCCACGGCAAAAGCCCCCGCTGGATCGTCAACGGGGTGAAGGTGTAACAAGGGTGCGCCCATGACGGAAATGCTGAG
>JAPUIH010000267.1 GCA_027297205.1 SAR324 cluster bacterium
GCTAGGCCGGATATATCACGTAAAAACCATGGGTCAAAGGGCCTTGCGCTCCGAGAACCCCCAGCAAGGTCCAAGGCCCCTGTACCCCGTTTAATCCGGATTCTGCATCCGGCCAAACCTGGCGCTCAATGGGGGCCGGGGGGGAGCAACAGAGCGAGTCTCGCGTTGCTTCCCCCCAAATACAATTCCTTGAATTATCCAGGTTAATCCACAACCGGCGGGCGCCGCAGGTGAAACTGCGTGGCCTGCTCGAAGGCGTGGGCGATCTGCAGCAGCTCGAAATCCTTCTGATGCCGCCCCACGATCTGCAAGCCCACCGGCAGGCCCTCGGGCGTGAAGCCGCAGGGCACGGAGATGGCCGGATTGCCCACGATGGTGATCACGTGGCGCAGGGCCCCCGCATCCACATAGGTCGCCATTTTCACCCCGCCGATTTCCGTCACCGTTTTCTGCTCCACGGGAAAGGGTGGAATGGGGTTGCAAGGCAGTACCAGGTATTCGTAATCCTCCAGGAATTCCCGCATGCGGTGGTAAAACTCCGTGCGCCTGGCCTCGGCCTTGGCCACGGTGGGACCGTCCAGCTTGAATCCTTGCTCGGTGTTCCAGATCACCGTGTCCTTCATCAGATGCCGGTATTCCTTGAGTTCCTCCCCGCGCTCCAGGGCGAAGCGCCAGGCCCGCAGGGTCTTGAAGACATCGCTGGCCCCCTGCAAATCCGGATGCGCGTCCTCCACCTGGCAGCCCAACTGCTCGAACACGGCGCGCTGGGCGTCGCAAACCTGGGTGATCACCGGGTCCACGGGCAGATAGCCCAGGTCGCGGCTCCAGGCGATGCGCACGCCCTTGAAGTCGCGCTGCAGGGGCTGGGCGAAGAGGCTGGGCGGCTCCGCGATTGCAATCGGCGCGCGGGCATCCGGCCCGGCGATAGCGGAGAAGTAGAGCGCCAAATCTCCCACCGTGCGGGCCATGGGCCCCTGCACCGAGAGGGTGAACCAGCCCAGCTTGGCGGGCCACACGGGCACCCGCCCCGGCGAGGGCCGCATGCCCACCACGTTGCAGAAGGCCGCCGGGTTGCGCAGGGAGCCACCGAAGTCGCTGCCGTCGGCCAGGGGCAGCATGCCGCAGGCCAGGGCCACCGCCGAGCCGCCACTGCTGCCGCCGCAGGTTTTGCCGAGATCGTAGGGATTGGGAGTGACCCCGAACACCTCGTTGAAAGTCTGCCCGCCCGCCCCGAATTCCGGGGTGTTGGTCTTGCCGACGATGATCGCCCCCGCGGCCTTTTCCCGCTCCACGATCAGCCCGTCATGGCCGGGTACCAGGTCTTTGTAGATGCGCGAGCCGTAAGTGGTGCGCATGCCCGCGGTGAGCACCAGGTCCTTCACCCCCAAGGGCAGGCCGTGCAGGGGGCCGGTTTCCGCACCCTTGGCCACGGCGGCGTCCGCCTGCGCGGCCTGGTCCAGCAACTGGCCCTCATCGGCCATGGTAACGATGGCGTTGACCTTGGGATTGATCCGCGCGATCTGCGCCAGGTGAGCCTCCATCACCTCCACGGCGGAGACTTTCTTCCCGCGGATCATGCGGGCCAAATCCACGGCGCTATGAAAGCAGAGGGAGGCATCGCTCACGGAGGGGCTCCTCGCTGGAAATCACGTACGAATAAAATACGGCGCGGCCCCGGAAATCAACCCGCCGGCGCGCCGCATATTAATCCCTGAATGCAGATTAGCACTGTGCACGGCAGGAGGCGGGGATGCAAGATCGAGGGGAACGCGCCGACAGGGGAGGAAGCCTCACTATTTACGGTGGGGCGGGCGTCCGCCGTGATGAATATCCATTGCATTCGCCGTGCGTGGCGTTATATAAATATGGCCTACAGCTGGGACGATCTCTCGAACCGGATAATCCGGAACCGGGTTCCGGAAGGTTCCGCTCCAGCCTAGGCGCAATTGCCAGCAGCCCGTGGGACCTGGTGAGTGACCGGGGCCGGGAGATCATGCAAGGAGCTGCTGCCTATGAATGTGGATAACATTTGAATCCCACTCCCGTAGGGAGTCTGCGGGAGCTTCCCGACCCCACCTCCGGGCGGCCCATGAAGGACGATTGGCCGGCCAAGGGATGGAGGGTCGGATGAAAACCCGGAAGGGACGCGATACGAATGCCTCGTGAAGAGGCCCAATCGCAATAAAAGCCGCCTTGGATCTGCAGATCCAGGGCGGTATTTTTTCGTGCGCAAGGCGGGCGCCGCGATCTCCCACCTGCCGGTCCCAGGTACTGTCTGAGGGTTGTAGTTTGCGCGATTTGGGTTGCAGCTACGGACTCCGCGTACTTCCCTTCGACTTCGCTCAGGACAGGCGAGACACGAGCTTCGCCCTTCGACTTCGCTCAGGACAGGCCCGCTCCTCGGCAACGCGGAGTCCTTAAATTTCAGTTATATAAAAGATCGCCTCCCTGAGGAGCCCGCCCACTCAAGAGTGGGTGGGCGTCTCGAAGGGGGCCGGGCCGGCGCACATTCTCTCAGATAGAGCCATGCCGCGCCTTTGAAGCGCAAAGGGCGCATATGCAATTCCGGGG
>JAPUIH010000268.1 GCA_027297205.1 SAR324 cluster bacterium
TGCGTCAACGACTTCACCACCAAGGGGGCCTCGACCAGCGCCACCAATTCAAAAAAAATGGGCCATGTGCGCCGCGTGGCCACGGAGAAGGGCTTTCCTTTCATTCATGTGGGCGAGTCCACCGGGGCGCGGCTTCCCGACGCCATGGGCGCGCGTGGCATGGGCAGGTTGTTGGGCAACGACACCACCCAGTTCCGCCGGTTTCGCGAGAACCCCTGGGCGGCCGCGGCCCTTGATACAGCTTTTGGCTCTTCCGCCTGGCTCTGCTGCTGTTCTGATTTCGCCGTCATGAAGAAGGGGTCGATTATGGCCGTATCCAGTCCCCGGCTGGTGTCCCTGGCCATCGGTGAAAAAGTGGACCTGGAAGAACTGGGAGGCTGGCGTGTGCATGCCGAGTACACGGGCTTGATTGACCGCTTCGTGGACACCGATCAGGAAGCCATGGCGGAGATTCGGCGCTTCCTTGGCTACATGCCAAATAACAATACGGAGCTGCCTCCACAGGTAGAGCCGGCGGAGGATGCCGGCCAGGATCAGCGGCGGATACTGGAGGTGATCCCGGAAAAGCGCACCCAGGTCTACGACATGCGGAAGATCGTGCAAATCCTTGTGGACAGGGGCAGCGATTTTGAGATTAAGCCCGGCTTTGGAAAACCCGCCATCACCACCCTGGCGCGCTTGGGTGGCAAGCCGGTGGGAATCATCGCGAATAACCCTTACATGGGCGGTGGAGCGCTATCCGCCGAGGCCTGCCGCAAGATTATCGATTTTCAGGTGCTCTGCGACAGCTTCAACATTCCCATGGTGCGTTTAATGGACACCCCTGGATTCGTAGTGGGGGTCGATGCGGAGCGCAAGGGCGCGCCGGGCTGGATCATGAACTTTATGAACTCGACCAGCCTGATCACGGTGCCCTGCGTCACCGTGATTGTGCGCTAGGCTTATGGCCGCGCCTACGTGGCCATGGGCGGGGGAAGATACAACGATGAAATGGTCGCCTGGCCCATGGCGGAGGTGAGCTTCATGGATCCCGTCTTCGCCACCAGCATCGTTCATAACCTCTCACCGGGCGATGAGGGTTTCGAGGAGGCCTTCGAGGATATTCATAAGGAAAACGAGGTCTGGGACATGGCGACCGACTTTACCATCCAAAACGTCATCAAACCCCAGGATACCCGCGAGTATCTGATCCGCATGTTGGATGTATACCGGATTCGCAGGGACGGTGGTATCGGCAAGCACTACATGCAGTCTTGGCCGACGAGCTATTGAGGCGTGATGAAAGCCGCCGATCTGATATCGCGGGCGCGCGCGGCCGGCAGGACGGGCTTGAGCGAGCAGGAGGGAAAGGCCCTCCTTGCGGAATATGGGATCCCCGTTCCGCGCTCGCTGCTGGTTCCCGGCAGTGCCGGGGTAGAAGCCGGAATCGCCGGATTCACGCCTCCCTATGTGGTCAAAGTCGCTTCCCAGGATATTTTGCACAAGAGTGACGTGGGTGGAGTCGCGGTGGGCCTCCCGGACGCAGTGGCGGTGTGCGCGGCCATTGAAGAGATGGCACGCAACCCCGCTATTGCCGGCGCACGGGTAGACGGCTACCTGGTTGAGGAGATGGCGGCCGAGGGGCGGGAAGTTGTCATTGGCGGGCTGTGGGATGTGCGGTTCGGCCCCATGGTAATGGTTGGTCTGGGCGGAATATTCATAGAGCTGCTGCAAGACGTCAGCTTTCGGCTTTGCCCGATCAGCGAAGGGGAAGCCGTGGAAATGCTGGAAGAACTGCGGGGCTATCCTCTGCTTGAAGGACAGCGGGGACAGACCGGTATTGCAGTGCGGGCGATCGTGGACGCCCTGTTGCGGATTGGCGGGGAGCGGGGGCTGCTGATTGAGCAGGAGGGGGCGATCGACGAGCTGGACATCAACCCGCTCATCGTTTCGCCCAAAGGCGCTGTCGCCGCCGATGCCCGGATTATCCTCTCATCAAGGGAGGCCAGGGGGGATTCCACTGGTTCGCGCCGGGCGCCCGGTGCGCAGTTGCCCGTGGCGGAGCGCTTCCGGCCCCTGTTCGAGCCCAAAACGATTGCCGTCGTGGGAGCATCCGCGAACGGCACGAGAATCGCCAATACCTTTATCCGGCGCATGAAGGACTTCGGATACAAGGGGAAGATTTATCCCATTCATCCCGAAGCCCCGCAGGTCGAATCCCTGGCGGCCTGCCCCAGTCTCGCCGAAACGCCAGAGCCCATTGACTATGCCTACATTGCGATTGGCGCCGGGCAAATCCCCGATCTGTTGGCGAATACGAACGGCAATGTGCGCTTCGCCCAGGTGATCTCCAGCGGATTTCGGGAAATTGCGGATGGGGCGGCCCTGGAAAGTGAATTGGTGGACAAGGCCCATGCGGGCGGCTGCCGGGTGATTGGCCCGAATTGCCTGGGGATTTATTCTCCCCGCGGCGGTGTGACCTTTCCCGTGGATGCGCCCAGGGAGGCGGGCCCGGTGGGCGTGATTTCCCAGAGCGGCGGTTTGGGCACTGACATCATTAAGCGCGGGCAGTGGCGGGGTCTGCGCTTCAGCAGTCTGGTAACAGTGGGCAATTGCGCCGATGTGGGTCCGGTTGAATTGCTGGAATATTATTTTGCCGATCCTCAAACGCGGGTCATTGGGATGTACCTGGAGGACGTCCGGGACGGCAGGGCATTCTTTAATCTGCTCCGGTCAGCAAATGCCACCAAACCCGTGGTGTTGCTGATCGGCGGGCTGTCCCGCCAGGGCCGCACCGCCGCAGCCAGTCATACGGGCGCTCTGGCGGCCGGGGACAGGAGTTGGCATGCCCTGGTGCGGCAGACGCCGTCTGTTATGGTTGCCACGGTGGATGAGTTCATCGATACGCTGCTGGCACTGCAGTACCTCCGTCTGCGCCCGCGCCGGCCTACCCGGCAGGTGGCGCTATTCGGAAACGGTGGTGGCAGCGGTGTGCTTGCCACCGATGGTTTCGCGGCGCTGGGGCTTGAGGTGCTTCCTTTTCCCGAGGTGGCGCGGGAGCGCCTCGAGGCGATGCAACTGCCGCCGGGTACGAGCGTGGTCAACCCCATTGACGCGCCGGTGGGGACGCTGCAGGAGCAAAACGGCCGGATCGCCAATACCATTCTCGATATCGTGTACAGCCTCGCCAAGCCCGATGCGTTGGTGATGCATTTGAATCTGGCCGCCTTCGTAGGGCGGGGTGAGGTGGACCCGGTGGACAATCTGATCCAGGCGGCGGTTGGAGTTCAGACAGGCTATCCCGGCCAAGCCCATTTCCTGATGGCCCTGAGGGTGGACGGATCTCCGGAGTTGGAGGAGGCCAAGCGGAACTACACGGCCCAAGCGCTCGCGGCGGGCATTCCGGTCTACGACGAGTTGGACAATATCGCCCGGGTGCTCGCCGCCATCCGTCATCTGGAAATGCGCATGGCCGGCCGATGATAGCGACGATTGGAAGACACTGATTGGAAGATACCGATGCGCTGCCGCGGGGGGTTGCTGCCCGGCCGCCGTTCCTCACAATTTTTATCCCGCAAATGCGAATCGGGCCAGCGCGGCCTCGTCCAGAGTGGCCCCCAGACCCGGAGCCGTGGGCACCGGGACGCTGCCGCCGGCGAGCACGATGGGATCTTCCACGATGTCTCCGGTCATTTTGAGAGGGCCCACACATTCGCAGGCTTCGAGCAGGTTGGTGCTGACCGCCGCCACGTGGACTTCCGCCAGGGTATGCAGGGTCAGCCCGAACCCGTGCCCGATGGTGCAGCGGATGCCCGCCGCGGCGGCGGTCTCGATTGCCTGCAACGTGCGCAGCAACCCTCCCTGCTTCATTACCTTGACCTTGATGATATCCGCGCATTCCTTTTTGATAACCGCCATCATTGAGGCCGGATCATAGATGGATTCATCGGCCATCACTGGAAAGTCGATGGCCTGGCGCACACGCTTCATGCCATCCAGGTCGTCACGGGGCACCGGCTGCTCGAACAAGGTGATGTCATGGCGGCTGATCGCTTTGGCGAGTTCAATGGAGGTGTCCGCTTGCAGGGATTCGTTGGCATCGATGCGGATCGCTATTTGGGGCGCCGCCTCCCGCACCGCCGCCACCCGGTCCCGGTCCGCTTCCACGCCGTCGCCCACCTTGATTTTGACCGAGCGGAATCCCTGTATGGAAAAGTCCCGCGCGGCCTGGGCGGCCTCTT
This sequence comes from SAR324 cluster bacterium, assembly GCA_027297205.1. Classification (GTDB taxonomy): domain Bacteria; phylum SAR324; class SAR324; order SAR324; family JACQKK01; genus JAPUIH01. The sequence continues at coordinate 4,221 of JAPUIH010000268.1, forward strand.
CGGGGGGCAGCATGCCGATCCATCCGTTAAGATATACGGTATCCCGCACCGCACCACCCAGCAGCCGGTGCGCCGGTACTCCCAGCGCCTTACCATTGAGGTCCAGCAGCGCCATTTCAATCGCCGCCTGAGCCTCGCAGGCTTCGGGTGCGAGCTTGTCCATTGTGCCGGTGAGCGCGCGAATTGAATCGGCGGGCCTGCCAATCAGGGCCGGTGCGAGCCGGTCCCGTAGGATTTCATGGCATTCCTGGGCGGAGAAACTTCCGTAGCCCTTGTTGGGGTCCACATTGCCGGCGCCTTCCAGGCCGCTGCCAGTACGGATGCGCACGGCCACACCGTCTTGGCGGGTTCGTTCTCCATGGCCGCCACGGAAAGCGCCGCGCATGGGGATGCTGTGCAGCCAGGAATCGATGGCAATGATTTTCATGATGCCGGTAAATAGAAGGGATTGGCGGAATCGGCCCTTGAGAAAAATTCCTGCCCGCGCATACCCGCCGGCCGCAATTACCCTAGGGCGCGGGAAATATGAACCAACTTTCCGTATCACGATTTCCCGTACGGAATCCACTGTGCCCGGGTATAACTGAATGCTCTGCCGCGGCGGGAAGGAAACGGGAAGTCTGTTCTTGTTTCCGGGCAGTGGGCAGACAGTATCACAATTATAGTGCAACCCGGCCGTGCTTTCCGGCCGGCTGGTGCAATAATTTCGCTTCCATGGTAAGGGCGTCTCTGGCAACTTGAGCACCCTATGACCGAGCAACATAAACCAGTGGAAAAGACCGCGCTCAGCCTAAGCGTAAACGGCCGCCAGCAATCGATCCAGGTGGAGCCACGCACGACCCTGTTGGAAATGCTGCGGGAGCAGCTTGACCTGACGGGCGCCAAGCCCGCCTGTGAGCGGGGCGAATGCGGCGCCTGTACCGTGCTGCTCGATGAGCGCCCCGTGCACGCCTGCCATCTGCTGGCAGTGCAGGTGGCGCGCCGCAACATCGTGACCGTAGAGGGGCTCGCGGAGAGGCCTGGGTTTCAGCAGATCGTGGATGCCTTTGTCGCCCGCGACGGAGGGCAGTGCGGCTATTGCACACCGGGCTTTGCAGTGGCGGCCTATGCCTGCATTCGTGACAATCCGGGGGCGGACGCCCAGCACATCCGCTGGGCGCTGGTGGGCCATATTTGCCGCTGCAACGCCTATGACAGCATTGTGGCTGGGGTGCTGGAGGCTCTGAAAAGGGTGCCGTAGGCACTGGACAGGTCGCCGCAGGCACTGGACAAGCTGCCGCAGGCAAGGAAATGAGGCCGCCCGGGGTTGTCCGCACACTCCGCCACCCTGCTTGGTGACGCTTCTTACGGTGGGACAGCATGAACAATCCATTCCACAGCGTTGGTCAAAACGCCCTCCGGCTGGGATTGGCGGAGAAGGTGAGGGGCGAGGCCCGCTATACCTCCGACCTGAAACGGCCGGGCCTGCTGTACGGAAAAATTCTGCGCAGCCCACACCCTCACGCCCGCATCAGTGCAATCGATGTCTCGGCGGCCCAGAACGCACCGGGTGTGCATGCGGTGCTCACCCATCTGGATGTTCCTGAAAATTCCATAGACGCGGACCTGAAAGTGTTGGACCCGGTCGTGCGCTTCGTGGGGGATGAGGTGGCCGTTGTGGCCGCGGAAAATCCGCCGGCAGCGGAAGATGCCCTGCGGTTGATCCGAGTGGAATACGATATTCTGCCCGCCGTTTACGATGCCGCGCAGGCCCTTGCGGACGATGCCCCTTCCGTTCATGCGGAGGGGAATTTGGTCGATGGGGAAAAACTCGTGGTGTCGCGGGGGGATGTTGCAGCGGGCTTCGCGGCCGCGGCGCGGATATTTACAGGGACATTCAGCACCCAGGTGCATGGGCCGGTGGGGATGGAGACCCGCTCCGCCCTGGCGGAGTGGGACGGGGATCGGCTTACCGTGTGGAAGACCAGCCGATCCCTGCACACCCACGACCGGCAGACCCTGGCCCGGGTGCTGGGCGTACCGCTGGAGCGGGTGCGGGTGATCTGTACCAATATGGGAGGAGGATTCGGCAACAAGGACGAGGGGCGGCTGGCGGTGCTGGTGGCCCTGTTGGCCCGCAAGGCCGGCAGGCCGGTGCGGCTGGATTATGGGCGGGCCGAGGAGTTCCTGGGTGGACGAAACCGCCAATCGACCCGCAATCGCATCAGGATCGGAATTGCCGAGGACGGCGCGCCGCAGGCCATTGAACTGACTACGGTCATGAACGCCGGGGCCTACGTGTCGTCGGGCAGGAATGTCACGCGCCGCGTCGGGCAGGGTGCATTGTATCTGTACACCTGTCCTCATGCCCGCTTCGAGGGGGCAACGGTCTACACCAATCGACCGGCGGGTGGCTCCTTCCGCGGCCTGGGTGCGCCGCTGGGCCATTTCGCTCTGGAAGTGCTCGTGGATCAAATTGCGGAATCCCTGCAAGTGGATCCCCTGGAATACAGGTTGCGCTTTCATGTGCCGCTGGAGGGACAACCCGGCCAGCGGGTTACGCCGCCGGATCAGATGCTTCCCGACGAGCCCGTCGAAGGGGGAGTGCCTTTTTCCAGCAATGGCCTGCGGGATTGCCTGCTGGCGGGGGCGGAGCGGATCGGATGGCGGGAAAAGCGCCGGCCCAATGGCACAATGGACGGACCGAGGCGGAGGGGACTGGGGCTGGCCATGGGAATTTACAAGGGAGGTGTGGGCCGGGAGGCCCAGGCGGAGGTGAGCCTTAATCCCACGGGCCGGGTGGAAGTCCGAGTGGGGATTGTGGACGTGGGACAGGGCTCCACCACAGTACTGGCGCAAATTGCGGCGGAGGTGCTGCAAGTGCCGCTGGATCGGGTGGACATGATCATGGCGGATACGGCGCTTACGCCGCCAGGCCACATCACCGCCGGTTCCACCACCACCTTTTCCAGCGGGAGTGCGGTTAAGCTGGCGGCGCAAAACGCGCGGAACAAGCTTTCGGAAAGGGCCGCGGCCATGATGGACGTTACGGATGTGGTGCTGGAAGAGGGGCAATTCCTGGCCAGGAACCGGGCGCGGCCGGGACTTTCCGTGCTGCAAGTAATGGAGGGGCTGCCCGGCAGCAGCGTGGGCCGGGCGGAACTGAAGGCCGGAAGCAGCGATTATATCATTAATTCTTTCGCCGCCCACTTCGTGGAAGTCGAAGTGGAAATGGACACGGGGCGGTTGCGCATTCTGCGTTACGTGGCCGCCCATGATTCGGGCCGCATCATAAACCCGCGCCTCGCCGAAAATCAGGTTTCCGGGGCCGTTCTGCAGTTCCTGGGAATCGCCCTGCGGGAGGAGCTCTATCTGGATGAGCGCTCCGGGGTCACGTTGAACCCCAGTTTTCTCGAGCACAAAAGCACCTCGATTGTGGATTTTCCACCCGTCGAAGTGATTTTTCCCGCGGGTCCCGACCCCATCGGACCATTCGGGGCCAAAGCCCTGGGGGAACCGCCGGTGGTTCCGGTCTTGGGGGCCGTGGCCAATGCGGTTGCCAATGCGAGCGGCGTATGGCTATACGAGGCCCCATTTACGCCACGGCGCGTGCTGCAGGCCATCCACGAGCAGGGGAGCGCCCGCTCATGAAGCCCTTCGCTTTCCACGAGCCGCAGTCTGTTGCCGGGGCCATTGAGGCGCTGGAGGCAGGGCGGGAGAACGCGCGCCTGATCGCGGGCGGGAGCGATTTGCTGGGCCAGCTAAAGGATGACCTGGTTCATTACGAGCGGTTGGTGAGCCTGGGAGCGATCGAGGGCATGCGCGAATTCCACGGGGATCAATCCGGTCTGCGCATTGGGGCGGGGGCAACCCTGGCGCGGCTTGAGCACGATCCGCTGTTGACAGGGCCATATAGCATATTGGCGGAGGCGGCGCGGGGCATCGCGACGCCGGAAATACGCAATCAGGGTACGGTGGGAGGGAATCTTTGTCAGCGACCGCGCTGCCTGCATTACCGCAGCAGCTGGATTTCATGCCTGAAAAAGGGAGGTGCGGATTGCCCGGCCGTGGAAAGTTCCCATCAGCAATATCTTTCCGTATTCGGTGGAGCGGGCTGTTTCAGCGTACATGCTTCCGATCTTGCGCCTCCACTGCTGGCTCTGCACGCCAGCGCCGTGGTGGCCGCAAAGGGAGGGGAGAGAACCATCCCCCTCTCGGAATTCTTTGCCGGACCGGAGCAGGACGTGCGCCGGGAAAATACGCTGTCCCGCAACGAAGTGCTAACAGCGGTGGTGGTGCCTGCCGCGCCGGAGGGCTGGCGCGGCGCCTACTTGAAATTCCGGGAGCGCAATGCTGGTGATTTCCCGCTGGTCAGCGTTGCCTTTGGGTGCAGCCTTGTGGAGGGGAAAATGCAAAACGTGCGCATGGTGCTAGGGGCCGTCTCTCCCGTGCCCCGGCCCTGTCCAGAGGCGGAAGCGGTGCTGGAAGGCCAGCGGCCCGATCCGGAATTCCTGGAGGCCGCGGCGAACGCCGCCTTCGCGCCTGCCACGCCTTTACCCCACAATGGGTTCAAGGTGGAGATTGGGCGCGCTCTCGTCTTGCGGGCAATGAGTCAGGTTCTGGAATTGGATGATCATTGACTACAAGCAATCTCAAGAATGCTATTCGGGAGAGGCGCAACACTGCGAGCTTCGCGTTGCTTTCCCCGCAGTCCCGCTTTTTCGCAATGATGCGGGAGTACGGAATCATCCAACTCTTTGGAACCTGACCGGAAATGTGTGTGGGGTCCCCGGCCCTGCCGGGCTGTGGGGCGGAGCACCACGCATATCCCGGTTGCAGTTATTATTGAGATCCCCGGCTTGAACGGTGATAGGGGAATTATGGTGGCTTCGCGGCCGCATTCCTGGGCGCACCCCGAAACTCCAGGAGGAAGCGGCGCCGCCGGCTCCCACCGCGGAAAAGATATCCGATTGGAGTTTCATCCTATTGCGCGGAATCCGAAAGGTTTCCAACCCATTTGGGGGTACAGGGACACGCGGCCCCGCCTCGTATCGGGGTGGCAGCCGGGGGATCACCCTGCTCGGAGTGCGGTGCCGAACAACTGGAGGGTATCCAGCGGGCGGATGCTCATCTCAGCCACCGGTGAGGGGCGGCAGGCCGCGGTGCAGAAACCAGCGCTCGACCAGAATTTTGCTCACGAACCATTGGGTTTGCATCAAGGGACCGGCCAGCCATTGCTTCAAACCCTGGGGCAGCCGCTCTATCAGTCCATCCTGCGGTTCGCGCTTGCCGAAGCGCTGAATGACTAAATTGAAATAGCGGCTCAGGTTTTCGCGGCTGTAATCCCCTTGCGCCTCCTGAATGATTTGGGCCGCGAGGAAGGCTGATTCCACGGCGGGCCGGATACCCTCTCCACTTTCCGGATAGGCCAGCCCCGCCGAATCCCCGATCAGCAGAACCCCTTCCTGAGTCACCTCGCGCAAGGCATGGTGATAGAGCAAATAGGCGTGGCCTTTAAATTTGGCGGGAATGTCCGGCGGGATTCTGCCCAAATCGATCAGATATTCCCGAAAGACCCGAACGTGCGAGGATAGTTTTTGGCTGTCCTCGCGTCCCAGGCCGACGTTTAGGTAGTCGCCCTTGCGAAAGACCCACCCATAACCATTCAATTCAGGCGTAAAGAACAATTCCGGAGTTTCCGCATCGACTTTACAGGCGGCCCGCTGCCGTGGCGTCATTTCGAACTCAATCTCCTGGGCCGCGACCACTTGCTCCGAGCCCTCGGGCCACGCGCCGAGCATACGTCCGACCGGGCAAAAGTGTCCGCCCGCCCCCACGACCAACTTGGCTCGGATGTCGCCATTGACAAGCCACGCCCGGCCGTCGCGGTACAGGGACTTCAGTTCGTGACCCAGCAGCAAGTTGGCGCCACAGCGCTGTATGAGGTAATGATCGAACTCAATACGGCGGATGCCGTAACTAACGGGTTCTCCAGAGTAGTAGGTTTCCAACTGGCTGCGGCCCAGCATGGCGATGCGGAAGCCAGTGATGGGCTGCAAGGTGCGCTCATTTCCGTAGGCCTCCAGGTCGACCCCCAGTTCCTTGATCACTTCCGGCGTTACCCAGCCCGCGCAGACCTTGTCCCTGGGAAATGACTTCCTGTCCATGATCGTCACCGAGAGTTTGCTGTTGCGCAAACTCCATGCGAGCGAAGAGCCAGCCGGTCCCCCTCCGACGATCAGTACATCACACTCGTGCATCGTGAAACCCGGTTGATGATTCCGACAGCATCCCTTCCAGCCAGACACCGCGCAAGCATTGCGTCCCTCACGTGCTGTTTGCGCCGCGGTTCCAGCCCCGGCTTTTACAGGCGGGGATATCCGATTCATCAGGAAGTTGCTCCGCGGCCTGCAATCGTCGCGGCCCCCGGCGCCGCACGCTCGCATGCCAGGGGAGATCAGGAGGCAGGCCGCGCATGGCTCATCAGGTACTGCCCATTGCCGACGTTCCGGCCTCCCTGCGCGCCAAAGGTGGCGATGCAAAACCGCAGATAAAGATCCCAGGTGCGGATAAAGCGCTCGTCGATGTTGGGGTGCTTGCGTACGGACTCAATATTCCGCCAAAAATTCTTGCGCCAGGCCTGCAGCGTGCGCTTGTAATTGTTCCCGTTGAGAAACCAGGAATCTTCCAGTTTAAGGTGCTGCTGGTAGCGCGGCAGTTCCTTGAAGTACCAAAACCGTCCACCAGGAAAGATGTATTTGTTGAAAAAGAGGTCCTCCGAAATGTCCGCCATCTGCCGGATGATGTTGTTGTAGGCAATGAAGTGCAGGATGACCTTGCCGTCCGGTTTGAGAAATTGCGCGATCTTTTCCAGCGCAACCTTGATGTTACGGATATGCTCGAACAGTCCAATGACCATGATCCGGTCGAATTGCCTGTCAAATTTACTCTTTGAGAAATCCTCTTTGACGATGCGGAAGCGGTCCGTATGAAATGGCTGGCCCGGCTCGCTCTGCCTGGCCGAGATCCAGTCGTACTGGACCTGGCTCAGATTGAGCGCCGTGACCTTGCAGGAGGAATAGTTCCGCAGAATATAGGCTGAAAGGCTGCCGAAGCCACAGGCGATGTCGAGCACATTGTCCCCGTCCTGCAAGCCTATCTTGCGGCATAAGTCTTCCAACATCGTTTCCTGGGCTTGTTCCAGGTCTCTCGCGCCGTTCTCGTAGAGTGCCATGGTGTACTTCATGGACGGCCCCAGGAAATTCTCGAACAGCACAGCCGGCTTGTCGTAGTGGATCTGCATCAGATCCTTGCTATGCTCGACGATGGGTCCAACGGCGCCGCCCCATTCCAATGGCAACTCGTCATAGGTTTTCGCAAAGCGAAAATTCGCCTCCACAAGTCCCTTCAGCAGACCCTGAAGCACCAGTCCCGGCATGGGCAGACGGCCGTCGAGATAATTTTCGATTATCCAGGAGTAGCCCCCTTGCAACGTAGCAGCCATCAGTTCCTCTTTTTTCCGCGCCGCAAATGCCGGTACTTTCCCGTCAGCTTCTAATTCGCCGAATCGGTATCCCGCATCAGAGGCGGAGCACTGTT
>JAPUIH010000269.1 GCA_027297205.1 SAR324 cluster bacterium
TACCGAGCTGCACGGCACCTATTACCACCGGGAATGGGGCTTCGGCCTGTACTTCGAATCCCTGGTGGCCACGGAACTGGCGGAATTCCTGGGCCGGCTCGATCCCGCCCGCGACGGACTGTGGCTGGCCCGGCTGGAGGGCGAGGTGGTGGGCTCCATCGTCATTGACGGCAGCCTCACGCCGGAGGAGGGGGCGCGCCTGCGCTGGTTCATCCTGGCGCCGGAGGTGAGCGGGCGAGGCTTGGGCAGGCAGCTGATGGGCGAGGCGGGTTCCTTTTGCAGGCGGGCAGGCTCGCGCAGGGTCTATCTGTGGACCTTCGCCGGTCTGGACGCGGCGCGGCATATCTACGAGTCCGCCGGATTTTCATTGTGCAAGGAGCACGAGGACGATCAATGGGGAGAGCCGGTCACGGAACAAATGTTCGAACTGTGGCTGTGAACCGGCGCCAAAAGCAGCGGGCGGTTGGAACCCAATCGGCGAAAGGGTGAAGGGATGATGGATCCGCAAGCAGGGCCGAATTTTTCAGGGGATGGCACGGTGCTGGATTTTTACTTCGAGTTTTCCTCGCCCTACGCCTACTTCGCCAGCCTGAACGTGGAGGCGCTCTGCGCCCGCCACGGTCTGGAACTGGCTTGGAAGCCGATTATGCTGGGGGGCATCTTCAAGCATACCGGCGCCAAGCCCCTGCTCGGCGACGGCATGCGGGGTGAGTACGCCACCATGGATTGCCAGCGCTGGGCGCGCCGCCACGGCATTCCCTTTCAGTTGCCCAGCCCCTTCCCGGTGAATTCCCTCAAGGCGGCGCGGGGGGTGCTGTATTTCTGGGATCGCTCCTGCCTGGCCGCCTACATCCACGCCTGTTTCGACGCCTGCTGGGCTGAAGGCCGGGACCTGTTTGAGGAAGGGACCATGGCGGATATCGTGGCCGGGCTGGGCGAGGAGGTGGAGGAATTTTCCGCCGCCATCGCCGCGCCGGAGATCAAGCAGCGCCTGATCGCCGAGACGGAAACGGCGCGCTTGCGGGGTGTGTTCGGCGCCCCCACCTTTTTCTACGGGGACGAGATGGTGTGGGGCAACGACCGCATGGGCCTGCTGGAGGAGTTGATCGCGGAGGACTTGCAAAGCCGGTCCGTCGGCGGTTGATCGCCCCGCCGTTGGGGCAGGTGGATGCGTGAACCTGGAGGGGCTTATGTTTATCGGACATTTTGCCGTGGGGATGGCGGCCAAAAAGGTTGCGCCGGAAGTATCATTGGGAACCCTGTTCATCGGCGCCCAGCTGGTGGACCTGCTCTGGCCCTTTTTCCTGATGGCCGGTTGGGAGACCGTTCGGATGGCGCCGGGCATCACGGTGGTCACACCCTTCGACTTTGAGTCGTACCCCTTCACCCACAGCCTGCTGACCACCCTGGGCTGGGGCGCGCTGGCCTTCCTTGCCGGCAAGTACGCGCTGAAGACGGGCACGCGTGCGGCCATTGTGCTTGGGCTGGCCGTGGTCAGTCATTGGGTGCTGGATTTAATCGTGCACCGCCCCGACCTTCCCCTCTATCCGGGCGAGAGCCCGCTGCTGGGCCTGGGGTTGTGGAACTCCCTTCCGGGTACCCTTGTGGTCGAGGGGCTGATATTTGTGGCCGGTGTGGCGCTCTACCTTCGTGCGACAACGGCCCGGGACAAGATCGGCATTTACGGGTTCTGGGGCTTGGCGGGATTATTGGTTTTGATATACCTGGGTAATGTGTTTTCGCCGCCGCCCGCAAATCTCGACCAGAACGCCATCGCCTGGATGGGCCATTTGCAATGGATATTCATATTGCTTGCTTATTGGGTGGATCGTCATCGCACGGCAGCGGCGTCTGGATAGGACGTCCGGCTTTCCATGGGCAGCGCCTTGTACTATTGCTTGGCTAATGCCGGGTCAATTGTCAGGGCAACGTCCCAGGGCCGGGTAACACCAAAATGGATTGACAGCATGAGCGAGCAAACCCCCATCCCCCTGCGATTCGTGACGGCCACCAGCCTCTTCGACGGCCACGACGCGGCGATCAACGTAATGCGGCGCATCATGCAGCGCGAGGGCGCGGAGGTGATCCACCTGGGGCACAACCGCTCGGTGCACGAGATCGTGGACGCCGCCATTCAGGAAGACGCCCAGGCCATCGCCGTGAGCAGCTACCAGGGCGGGCACGTGGAGTACTTCAAATACATGATTGACCTGCTGGGCGAGCGCAACGCGGGGCATGTGCGCGTGTTCGGCGGCGGGGGCGGGGTGATCGTGCCCTCGGAAATCGCGGAGCTGGAAGCTTACGGCATGGAGAAAATCTACACTCCGGAGGACGGCCAGCGCATGGGGCTGGTGGGCATGATCCGTCACATGCTGGAGCACGCGGACGCCCGCCCGGAGATCCAATGGGAGCAGGAGCTGGCGCGCCTGCCGGAGGGCCACCCCCAGGCCCTGGCGCGCTGCCTGACCTTCCTGGAACTGATGGATGCCGGGCGCATCAACGAGGAGGCCGCGCAGTTTTTCAGCGCCCGCCTTTCGGAGGCCGCGGGGGAGCGCCGCGCGCCCCTGCTGGGCATCACCGGCACCGGCGGGGCGGGCAAGTCCAGCCTCACCGACGAGCTGATCCGCCGCTTCCTGGAAGAGTTTCCGGAAAAGACCGTGGCCATCCTCTCCGTCGATCCCACTCAGCGCCGCAGCGGCGGGGCGCTGCTGGGCGACCGCATCCGCATGACCGCCATCGGCTCCCAGCGCAGCTTCATGCGCTCCATCGCCACCCGCCGGGCCAGCTTCGCCCTGGCGCGCAGCATGGACAAGGCGGTGAGCTTATGCCGTGCGGCGGGTTATCATCTGGTGATCGTGGAGACGGCGGGGATCGGCCAGAGCGACACGGAAATCAGCGATCTGGCGGATTTTTCCGTGTACGTGATGACCCCGGAGTTCGGGGCGGCCTCCCAGTTGGAAAAGATCGGCATGCTGGATTTTGCCGACATGATCGCCATCAACAAGTTCGAAAAACGGGGCAGCCTCGACGCCCTGCGCGATGTGAAAAAGCAATACCGGCGCAACCGGGGGCTCTTCGACGCTCCGGACGAGGAAATTCCCGTCTACGGCACCATCGCCAGCCGCTTCCAGGATCAGGCCACGGACCGCTTCTACGACGCGCTGATCGGGAAGATGGACGCGGCCCTGGATTTGGGCTGGCGAAACGGCGCGGCCCAGCAACGCACGCCGGGCGCGGACATTCCTTCGATGATCATCCCGCCGGAGAAGGAGCGCTACCTGTCCGAGATTGCAGCCACCGTGCGCGGCTACAAGGCGCGGGCGGAGGATTATGCGCGGGAGGCCTCGCGGGCCGGCGCCCTGCACGGCGCCCTGGAGGCCCTGGGCCAAACCATACCGCTGGGGCCGGCGCCCGTGGACGGTGCGGAAAACCTGCAAGGCGCGGCGGGGGAACTGGCGCTGGAATACAACCAGACCCTCGAGCGCATTCCGTCCGAAGCTCGTGAGGCCCTGGCCGGCTTCGACGCCCTGCGCGATGCCCATGCCGCGGACAGCTATTCTTATACGGTGCGGGGCCAGGAAATCCGCGTGGACAACTACGAGCAGACGCTCTCCCATCTTAGGATGCCCAAGGTGGTGTTGCCGCGCCTGCGGGACTGGGGGGACCGGCTGCGCTGGCTGATGCTGGAAAATGCGCCGGGTGCGTTTCCCTTCAGCGCCGGGCTGTTCCCCTTCAAGCGCAGCGAGGAGGAACCCACGCGCATGTTCGCGGGCGAAGGCCCGCCGGAGCGCACCAACCACCGCTTTCACTTCATCGCCGCCGGGCAGCCGGCCAAGCGCCTCTCCACCGCCTTCGATTCTGTGACGCTCTACGGGGAAGATCCCCATGAGCGGCCGGATATCTACGGCAAGGTGGGCAACTCGGGGGTGTCCATCTGCACCCTGGACGACATTAAGCGGCTTTACTCGGGCTTCGACCTGTGCAGCCCGGACACGTCGGTCTCCATGACCATCAACGGGCCCGCGCCGGTGATCCTGGCCTTCTTCCTCAACTCCGCCATCGATCAGCGGGTCGAGCAGTACCTCGCCGCCGAAGGCAAATGGGACGAGGCGCGGGGCAAAATGCAGGCCTTCTTCGCCTCCCGGGACGTGGCGCCGCCGGTCTACCGCGGGGATCTGCCCGAGGGCAACGGCGGCCTGGGGCTGGGGCTGCTGGGGCTGACCGGCGACCGCGTGGTGACGCCGGAGGTCTACGGCAGAATTGCGGAGGAGACCCTGCGCACGGTGCGGGGCACGGTGCAGGCGGATATCCTCAAGGAAGACCAAGCCCAGAACACCTGCATCTTTTCCACCGAGTTCGCCCTGACCATGATGGGGGATATCCAGGCCTACTTCGTCGATCACGACATGCCCAATTTCTACTCGGTCAGCGTGAGCGGC
>JAPUIH010000027.1 GCA_027297205.1 SAR324 cluster bacterium
CCTCGTCGATCCAGCCCCTGTAATACCCCGCCGTCAGTCCACCGATGATTCCCAACAGATAGGCGCAGAAGGTGGCCAGGGGCGCATAGATCAGCACCGTGCGCGAACCCCAGATAATGCGCGAAAGGATGTCCCGCCCGATATGGTCCGTACCCAGCCAGAAAGTGCCGCCGTCCTTGAAGACCGTGCCCGGCACGGCGTAGGGATCCAGGGTGGCGTTGGGTGGAAAGGGCGCAATCAGAGGCGCCCCCAAGGCCATCACCACCCAGAACAGCACCAGCGCCATACCGGTCATGCCCACGCGGCTTTCCTTGAGCAGCCCCAGGCTCCTGAACAATCGCCCAAAGGCGGCGCCCCATGAGAAGCGCCGCGCGGCGGCGGAGGTTTCCAGATTTAATTCTTGTTGCGAGTCCAATCCGGGTTCCTATTTGAAGCGGATGCGTGGGTTCAAATACACATATCCCATGTCGCCCAAGGTTTGGGTGGCCACGGCCACGAACACCGCAATCAGAGTACAGGCCTCAATCAGATATACGTCCAGGTTCAGCACCGCTTCCACCAGCAGCGCGCCGAAGCCCTTGTAGGCGAAGAAAAATTCCACCACGATCACCCCGGACAGGAGCCAGGTGAACTGGAGCATGATCACGGTAAAGGGTGCAATGAGCGCGTTGCGCAGGGCATGGCGCAAGATGACCCGCCGGTAGGGCAGGCCCTTGAGCACGGCGGTGCGGATGTAGGGGCTGGTCATTACCTCCACCATGGAGGCCCGCGTTATGCGCGTTACATAGCCGAAATCATAAAGTACCAGCACGCCCACGGGCAGAATCAGCTCTCTGAAGGAGAATCCGTCGCTCATGCTGCTCGTACCGGGCAGCCAGCCCAGCCAGAATACGAAAACCGCCGCGGCGATCACCGTACTGGCATATTCAGGTATGGAGGTGGTGATAATACTGGCCGTGGAGATGGTGCGGTCCATGGCCGAGCCTTCCTTCATGCCGGCCAGCACCCCCAGCAGCAGGGAAAGTGGAATCACTATGATCATTACCGACGCGCCGAGGATGGCCGTGTTGCCCACCCGCGGCCACAGCACTTCTCCCACCGGCACCTTGAAGCGGATGGACGGTCCGAAATCCCCTTGCAGCGCGTTGCCCAGCCAGGACAGATAACGCACGTAAGCAGGTTTGAAGTAGCCGTTGGCCTCAAGCCACAGGTTACGCTGCTCCTCCGAGGAGTAGGGACCGAGCACCATGGTGGCCACGTTGCCCGGCGAGAGCTCAAGGGCGATGAACACCGAAACCGACACGGCGATCATCAAAATCGCCATGGAGAAGGTTCTACGGAGGAAGAATCTGGTCATCCCGTCCCCTGATATCATGTCAGGCGCCGCAAAAATTAAGGGGTCTGCCCCGCCGCACGCGGACAAACCCCCATTTATTTCCACCGATCCGCCCTTAGGCCAGCCACACCCCGTTCAACTGATGGTAGTGGGTGGGATGCAACTGGAAGCCCTTCACCCGCTCATGGCTGGCGGAGAACACCGACCGCCAGAACGGTTGCGCCATGATGGAATCCCGCTGCAGAATCCGTTGCAGCTTTTCCATGTGCTTGCGGCGCCCGGCAATGTCCAGGGTCGCGCTGGCCATATCGAGCGCCTTGTCGAATTCCGAACTGTTGTAGTGGGTCTCGTTCCAGGGCACCCCACTGCGGTAGGCCAGGTTGAGCACCATCACCCCCAGCGGGCGGTGGGTCCATGCGGTGAACCCAAATGGTGTCTTGTCCCAGATTTGCCAATACTGGGAATTTGGCATCACGTTGATCTTAATGCGGATGCCCGCGGGCTTGCACATCTCGGCCAGGGCCTGGGATATGGCCAGTTCCCACGGCGGTTCTTTCTTTACGTCGATCTTCAGGTCGATCCCGTTCTTGTATCCGGCATCGGCCAGCAGCTTTTTTGCCCGGCCATAGTCCTGCTTAGGCGTTTCCATGGGCGCGTATTCCGGATGAATCTGCGAAACGTGATGGTCCTCAGCCTCCTCGCCGCGGCCCCGGTAGGCCAGATCGAGCAGGCGCTTGTGATCCTGGCAGAGCCGCACGGCCTCGCGCACCCGCACGTCGCTAAACGGTTTTTTATCCACTTGCATGCGCGCCACGCCGGTCTGGGCCGTTGCAGTCTCGTATAGGCGCGTGTTGGGAATTTTCCGGATCACGTCGAGTTGCTCCACGAATGCCTCGTAGATCGCGTCCACCTGCCCGGAGGAAAGCGCGGAGAGGGATGCGGTGGCCTCGTCCCCCAGATCGATGTAGGTGATATTGTCCAGATACACAGGCGCTCCCCAATAGCTCTTGGGATCGCGCTTGGCCAGCACCGCCTTTTGCCCCACGGAAAATTCCTTCAGGGAGAACGGTCCCGTGCCCACCGGATTCTTTGACAAGTCTCCGCCCTCGTCGGAGAAGCGGCGATGCACAATGGCGGTGGGGTAGTTGTACAGATTCTCGGGGATGGCCAGCTCGGGACGGTTCAAATTGAGCCGCACGGTGTGGGCATCCACCTTTTCCACCGCACCCGGAGTCATCGACTTGCTGATGATGGGCTTGCCTTTCTTGGTCTTCTTACCGGTATCCGTGGAGGAGATCATGGAACTGAACAGGCCCTGATTCGAGGAGCCGGTCTTGGGATCCAGCCAGCGCTGGAAGTTGAACACCACATCGTCGGCGTTGAAATCGTCTCCGTTGCTCCACTTCACGCCCTTGCGCAGATTGAGGGTCCAGGTTTTCAGATCGTCGGAGGCCTGCCAGCTTTCGCACAGGAATGGCCGGGTGACGTTGTCCGGTCCGGTAATGGTGAGATAATCCAGCACTTGCCGCGAGATATTGGATTTTTCCGTCCAGTCGAACTTGGCGGGATCGGTCATTTCCTGCACCCGCATGGACATTCGCAGATTGCCGCCTCTCTTTGGCGTAGCGGGACCGTTTCCGGCGCTATCCGTTTTGGTCTCACAACCGGCCAGTGCGTAAGCCATGGGGGCGGAGACGCCTAGGATGGCCGCGAAACGCACGAACTCACGGCGCGATATTTTGCCGCTGCGCAAATCGTCGGCGGCCTGGTAAACGCCTGGGTGGAATCTGGAGGATTTGTCTCCCGCCATGTTGTTCTCCTTTTTCGCAGATTGGTCAGTAATGGGGGGTGCTTGCCGTTCCACCGATTTGCAAAGTATGTTCCGTCTCTTCCGGTAACGGTTTCCGTAATACCGAAATATCTCTGGCGTGAAAACAGACAATAAAAAGGGAGGTTTAGAAGCGCTAATATAGGTGGGACCGTGCCAGGATGTCAAATCGCCGGAAGGCCTGCGGTGACCCGCGCTACGGGCGGTAACTCGCGCTGATGAACTGGGAGGCAGGAGCTTAGCCTGCGATTTTGTAGTACTCTATACAGCAATCTTGTAACCCTGGACATATACAAGACAGCGGAAATAATAATATACCTCAAAGGCTGCGGATTATTTTGTCCGTTGAGGTAAGCGCCGGAAACGGCGAATCCAATAAAAATCTTCAATTTCAGCGAATTGAAGGTCACCGGAGAAATGTGATGAGATTTGCGTTATCAGCCGTGATGGCGATGGCGGCGGCTTCCCTGCTGATGGGTGGGGGGGCGTATGGAAAGGAGATTCAGCCCATGTTTGGGGGTTGGATGACCGCCGGATACGATTGGGGGAAAAAACCCCTGGGTCCGAAGGGTACTATCTCCTACGACAAGAAATCCAACACCTTCAAGGGTTCTTATACCGGCTTGGCGATGCCGGCCGGCCGGCGCGCCATCTTCGCTTGGCTGCATGATACGGTGAACCAGACCACCCGCTATCTGGGGCCGGTGGGCTGGCTGAAAAAAACCACTGGAGGCCAGGACAAGGGGCGCTTTACCCTCAAGGTTCCCAGCCGATACAAGGGCGGCAACTTCGGCAGCTTCGAAGTGATCGCCTTCAGCGCCGAGAAAACCAGTTACCTGAAAGGCACTCAGGTGGTGAAAAAGCCCGCCCAGCCTTCCGGGAACAAGGCGCAGAATCCGGCGTTTTATCTGTTTGCCGCGCTGCCCGGCGCCGACACTGTTCAGATATACTGCGGGCATGGCCAGGACTTCTCCTTTGCGAAGGCGCCATCCAAACAGAGGTGTTATGACTGAATGTGCGGGCAGAAATACTCCGCCTGCATCGCTGCTGGTCTAGCAGCGCACTAGTCGAACGAATTTTCCTTTGCATCGCGGTCAGGTTGGTTGCGGCACCTGTTGCCGGAGCCGGCCCGACCGCAATCTTGGCGCAACGGGCAGGTGCTCCCTGCCCGTTTTTGCCCGAGTCTTCCACCTTCCGGGCAGGAGGGGCAGTTGTACTGCAAGTCCTGTAACCGGCCCCACCTCCCCCCGCCACCCTCCGTGCTATCGTCAGGAATATTCTGGCGCGGCCAGCACACCGCGGAACAATTGGAACTGATCGCGGCTCGCGGCCATCTAATTCTTATGAACTGCTATGAGGAGGCAAATTGTCAATTTGTGCAAACGTGATATTCTGCCCACCAATGACCGTATTTGCGCAATTCCGCGGAGCGAGAATCATGAAGGCGTTGCTTTTTCTGGCCGTGGCCGCATTGCTGCTGGTCCCCGCGCATACGGCGGCGCACGCCCCGCAACGGCACGGATTCGACCTGGTGGTTTTCAAGCGGCCCCTGCCTGCGCCCGACTTCAAGCTGATTTCCCCCTCCGGCAAGCCTGTGCGCCTGAGCGATTTTAAGGGAAAAACGGTGCTGCTGAATTTCTGGGCCACCTGGTGTCCGCCCTGCGTGCGGGAAATGCCCTCCATGGAGGCGCTTTACAAAAAGTACAAGCAGCGGAATTTTGCCGTGCTTGCCATCTCCTTGGACGAGAGTGGCGCCACGGCCGTTAAACCGTTCATAGAAAAACTTGCACTGACATTCCCCATTGCGTTGGATCCTGAAAACAAAGTGTCCAAGGTGTATGGGGCACGGGATCTGCCGTCCTCGTTCATCCTGGATGCGAAAGGTCAAGTGATCGCCGCGGCCAAGGGTGAAAGGGAGTGGTTCTCGCCGGATGCGGTCTCCTATATGGAAGAGCTGCTGGCCCAGCAAGCCCAGACCGACACGGATAGAAAATAGCCACAATTTCATCCCGCGCCTCCGGACTCCCGGCCCACTCCGCCCGGCAAATACGAATGGCATCACTCTCAATCGCAGGATTCCGTCTCGGGCTGGCATTGCTGGGCGCCGGGTTGCTGATTGCCCATGGTTGGGCCGCTCAACCCGCGGGCGCGGAGGAAC
>JAPUIH010000270.1 GCA_027297205.1 SAR324 cluster bacterium
TCAGAGCATGCCCCATCCCTGCCCATGATCGCGGACGGCTCCATCCGAAGTTGCTTGTTGCTGGCCGAGCCCCACCCTCCGGAGCCGCCGGAAGCCCTGAACCTGACCAGTCCGGAGACCGTGCAGGACGTGCACGCGCAATTTCTTGCCTCGGGCGCCATCCTGCACCGTACCAACACCCACGCCGCCAATCGGGTCGCGCTGGCGCCCTATCAGTTGGAGGAACGCAGCGAAGCCATCAACAATTCCGGCTCCGCCCTGACAAGGGCGGCGATTGGCGTTGACGGGTTGATGATGGGCGCCATCGGAGAAATTAAACCCGGCCCCGGCAACCGCCAAGTGCCGCTCTCTCAACGGGAGCGGGCCTACAGCGAGCAAGCCGTTTACCTGTCGGACACGGGTGTGACTTTTCTGCTGCTCGAGCATTTCACCCACGTCGAAGAGGCGCTGCGGGTGCTGCGCATCGCGCGGAGCGCCAGCGACGCACCGGTGCTGGCGCAACTGCGCCTGGATGTGGACGGCAACAGCGCCGACGGCCTGCCGTGCGCCGAGGCGGCGCGCAGACTGGCGGACGGGGGCGCTGGGGCGCTGGGCATCAGTTGCGGCCCGGCTCCCGATCTGCTGCCACCGCTGGTGGAAACGCTGGTGGCTACCGGCCTGCCCGTGAGTGTGATGCTGGGCATCCGCCGGGCCGGACTGCCGCACCCTTATCCCGGCGCACCGGCGCTCACTCCCACGGCATTCGCGGAGGCCCTGGCGGGCCTTGCGGATATGGGCGCGGCCATCCTGGGGGGATGCTGCGGCTGTGGCCCGGAGCATATCCGGGCCCTCTCCCGCGCGGTAGCCGGCAGGGGCTGAGCCGCGGATTAATTTGCGGACGCCGTTGCCGGGGCAGCGTCAGGGAATAACGGCTATCAGCGTCTCCGGCGGGCATGGACTTTCCAGTCAACGAGGGTGCAGGCGGGACAAATTGCCTTGGCGCGGCGCAGGACAAGCTGCGAGCGGGCCAGCAGAAAATGCGTGTTGCGCACGAGAGGCAGGTAGGGGAGCTCTCGCTGCAAGCGGGTCTCCCACGCGGTCAGTTGGGTGGAAGCCGGCGGGGCATTTTCGGCGGCGGAAACGGTTTCCGTGGCTGCCGGCACGGCCAGAGTGGGGCGCCATAAATCCTGCAAGGAGCCATCGTCCAAATCTACGGCGGTGAGCAGCAAATCCCATGCTGGGCCGTTTTCAGCCACCAGAAAGCGCTCGGCGGGGAGCGGGCGTACCACCACGGACAATCCGAGGGTTTTCTTCCATTGGTTTGCGACGGCGTGGGCCAGGGATGCAAGCAGTGGGTGGTCGAGCACCGCCAGGCGCAGTACCCCCGTGCCGCGCCGCCGCTTGAGCCAGGCTCTTCTCGCCAGCCGGGCATCCCACAGCAAGGGGCCGCGCCGATCCTGGAGCTGTGCGCCCAGCAAGGGCTGCAGATAGACCACGCTGGGAGCGAACCCGGGCCCGGCCTGAGCCGCCAGCTTCCGCCGGGCGATGGCCCGCGAAAGGATAGCGATGCCCTCGCCGCCCAGGCTGTCACGAAAGGACTTTGCGATACGGAGCACCAGTTGCTGGGTGCCGTCCATGCGGGCCAGCAGGAGCCGCCGCGCGGAATTCTTCGGGGGCAGCATGCCGCGCAAGTCCTCTCCTTCCAACAGAATCGCCTCCAGCTTGCCCCTGGCGAAGGCGCTGCGCAGGGCCGCCATATGGCGAAAGGCGGTCAGATTGAAATGAGGCGCCACACCCGTCTCGCGGCGCAAGCGGTAGCGCATGGCTCCACTTTGCAGCTCGAATACCGTGCCAGTGGGCCAACTCTGACAGCGGGACTCCCCCATACGGGTGGAAGCGTAATGGGGCAGAAGTCCGCTGCCGCGCAGGCGCACCAGCAGAAAGGGGTGCCCGCCCGGGGGCCCCAGCGTGAATTCGGCCCTGCCACCGCCGGAAACCAGGGCGAGTCCCGGCACCTGCGCAAGCAGCTTTTTCCGCCAGTCTTCCAGGGGATCTGGAACCTCCGGCCCGGCGGATTTCGCATCGTCCACCGGCTGCTCCTGCCGCGGCCATTGCCACAGGGCGGTGGTATCGAGCCTGATGCTCCTTGCACCAGCAGGATGCTCATACCCGGGCTCCGTGGCATAAAACCAGGGGGGCCGCCGCCACTGCTCCCCGCCATACGCTATGCCATAAGCCAGGCGCAGCACCCGCAGATCCCGTTGCTCGCGCTCCTGCTGCGCGCAGAGGCGGGGGTACGGGTGCAGTATCCCAAGGCGCGGGGGACGCGCCGCGATCTTCCCGGAGGGAGCAGCCACGCCAGCGGACAAAGGAAGCAGCACACAGAACACCGCTAGGAGCAGCCGCACCGGCATTGCTGGACACCGGCACCGGTTCGGGAGGGCTTCCTCTATTGGCGAATGATTCATGACTCCGTGCGCACGGAACCTTTCAATGCGGAGGCCGCGCCCCGAACGACGGGTTCCGCGAATTGCCGCGAATGGGATTGGCACACCACCGGGGCCACCTGCGGAAAGGGGCGGGGGATCAGCCAACCGTGACGGATTTAGCCAAGTTACGGGGCTTGTCGATGCTGCGCCCGAGCTTCAATGCGGAGAAGTATGCAAACAGTTGCGCAACCACCAGCTCCAGCAATGGCGCCACCTCCGGTTCCACAACGGGCAGGGAGATATAATCGTCAAGGATGGATTTGGCCTTGCTGTCGTTGTCGAAGAGAATTCCAATGATCGGCCCCCCGCGCGCTTTTACCTCTTCCACGGCGGACAGGGTCTGCTCGTGAAGCACGGTGTTCTCAATACTCGGCAGGAAGAAAAGGGAAACCAGGGTCTCATCCACCATGGCCAGGGTACCGTGCTTGAGAAAACCGGCTGGCAGGCCCTCCACATGGCGATAAGTCACTTCCTTCATCTTCAAGGCGGCCTCCAGGGCGATGGCGTGGTACACGCCCCTGCCCAGAAACAACCAGTTTTGATAATGCGCCGAGCGGTTGCACATATTGCGGACAAACCCCGACAGTTCGTTCAATGCCCGTTGCACCACCGGGGGAAAGGCTTCCAGCGCCGCATAATGCCGGTCGTAGGTGGCCTGATCGATATGGCCCCGCATCAGACCCAGCTCAAGCGCCACGCGGTGCAGAATCACCATCTGGGCCAGGGCGGCTTTGGTGGAAACGACACAAATTTCCGGTCCGGAGCCCTGCATGATCACCTGATCCACCATCATGCTCAAGGATGAGCCCAGCACATTGACGATGCTGGCGGTGCGTGCCCCATTTTCCTGCGCAA
>JAPUIH010000271.1 GCA_027297205.1 SAR324 cluster bacterium
GGCGGCAACAGTTTCCTCAGCCGCTCGCCGTCCAGGTAGGGTACAGAAGCCACCATGCCCGCCTTGCCGCGCCCCGCCAGGTGCAGGGGAAGATGTGGGTTTCTCCCGCGCGGGCGCAGGTTCTAAGTGAAAAATCCGCTCCAGAACGAACGCAGGGGATCCCGATTGCGGTCAAAAAAATTGAGGGGCACGTCCGTTTTTCCCCTGCCCCACTGGCCAAGCACCTTCTGGGCGATCAGCATGCCCACCACCGGGGAGAGCTTGAAGCCGTGGCCGGAAAATCCGCACAGGATGAAGAATCCCTGCAACTCCGTCTCGTCAATCACCGGATGGTTGTCCTCCAGATTCACCGTGTACAGCCCGGCATAGGAAGTGATCTCTCCCCGCGCTTGAAAGGTGGGTATGCGATGGTGGGCCAGGGTGAGCACTTCTTCCCGGAAGGGAGCATCGGCCCAGTCGTTGTAATGATCCGGGTCGGGCACTTCCTCGTGGCTGTGGTGCTCCCTGAAGGAGCTCATGAAAATCTGCGTGCCGGTGGCGTCCGGGCGAATGTTGATGCCGTTGATCAGGTCGTTCACCACGGGCAGCGGCGCCCGCAAGCGCTCCGGATGACGCTTGGCGAGCTTCTGGGCGCGGATAGGCACGATGCGCTCCGCAAGCGGCACGCCCGCCAGCTCGTTAAGACCCATCGCCCAGGGACCAGCGCAATTGATCACCAGCGGCGCGTGTACGGTCTCCAAATTTCCATCCTGCTCCACCTCCACGCCACTGACCCGCCCTCCACTTTGCAGCACCTGGGTGACCCGAGCCTTGAAGCGCAACTCAACACCCAATCCCCGCGCCACTTCCAGCAGGTCCTCGGTGGTACCCACCGGATCTGCGAAGCCCCCTTCCGGCTCATAAATGGCCGTCAGCCCCTCCTGGCATTCGTGGGCCTCGGCGTCCAGGTCCAGATAGGCCGAGCAGAAGCTGAAATCGGGCATGAGCCGTGCGCGGGCCTGCGCATCCAGCACTTCGGAGATCACGCCGGCGCGGCGGTGAATGCTCAGCACCTCCTCCACGGCCCGGCCTTCCTGGGAGAGCAGAAACACCACGCCACTGTTGCGGAAGTCCGCCCGGGTCGATTTGAGCCCGGTGAAGTCCTGCCAGTTGCGGATGATCTGCAGGGACTCGCGGGCCATCAGGCAGGTCTCGTAGTGGCTGTAAGTCTGGCGGAAGATGGCGCTGGACTTGCCCGTGGAGCCAAATCCCACCCCCGGCGCTTTTTCCAACATCAGCAACCTGGTCAATCCCGCGCTGGCCAGTTGCAGCGCGGTGTTGGCGCCCATCACGCCCGCGCCCACGATAATGCCGTCGTATGTGGCCACCATGTCCGTTCCCTGACCTAAGGTTTCATGCGATGGAAAAGGAGTACGCGTCCCGCGCCGCCGTTATTCGGGCAGGCCCAGCACCCGCTTGGAGACGATGTTGCGCTGGATTTCCTTGGTGCCGCCCGCGATGGTGTAGCCCCGTGAACGGGCCGAGCGCCGGGCCAGATCGCGCATGGGTTCTCCGAAGGGGGCGTTCTCCCAGCTCACCCCGAGGGGTCCGGTCATGTCCTGGTGGGTATCCACAATGCGCTGCAGCAGTTCCGCGCCCAGAACCTTGAAGATGGACGCCTCCGGCCCCGGCACGCCCGTTTTGGCGATCTGGGATTGCGCCCGGTAGCGCAGGTAGCGCAGGCAGTCCGTATCCATCTCCAGTTCCACCACCCGCCGCCGCAGGCGCAAGTCGTCCCAGGCCACGCCGCCGCCCCGCGGCTCCTCCCTGGCCATCTGCTTCAGTTCGCGGATGGCGTACTCGTGGTACATGGGGTTGCAGGCCGGGTGGGAGAAGCGTTCATGCCCGAGCAGAATATTGGATACCTTCCAGCCCTGGTTGACCCCGCCCAGCACCTGATCTTCCGGAACGAAGATGTCGTCATAGAAGGTCTGGTTGAAATGGTGAAAGCCGTCGATGGTGGTGATGGGGCTGATGGTAAAGCCCGGGTCCTGCGCGTCGAAGATCATCATGCTAATGCCCGCGTGGCGGGGCTGGGCGTTCTGGTCGGTGCGGGCCAGCACGTACATCCAATCGGCGTTGTGAGCGTTCGAGGTCCAGATTTTCTGCCCGTTCAGCTTGTAGCCGCCGTCCACCTTGTCCGCCCGCAGGGAAAGGCTGGCCAGGTCGGAGCCCGCGTCCGGCTCGGAATAACCCTGGGCCCAGATAATCTCCCGCTTGCGCGTGGCTTCCAGAAAGCGCGCCTGTTGCGCCTCCGTGCCCACCGCGATCAGGGTGGGGCCGATCTTGTCCAGCCCGTCGGAGCGGAACTGGGGCAGCCCGGCGCGAATCCACTCCTCGTTGAAGACGATCATTTTTCCCACGTCGAAGCCCGCGCCGCCGTGTTCCAGCGGCCAGGCGGGGGCCAGCCATCCCTTGCGGTGCAGAGCGTCCAGCAGGGGCTGCCAGTCCTGGCGGGTCAGGGTCTCGTCGGCGAGCAGGTTCTGCTTGCGCCCTTTCAGGCCCGCCGGCACCTCCTGCTCTATCCATTCCCGCAACTCCTCTCTCAGGCCGGCTGCCTGTGGCGAATCGTTGATGTTCATGGGTCTCGTTGGCAAGGCCGGGCGGCAAGCCGCCAACCGGTGGGTTCCGCGTTCGGGTGATCCCGTGTTCTTAACACGGCGGGCACGAAACCCCCAGCAGCGCGCGGACGCCGCAGAGAATGGGCGCGGACTGCGCGGGGACTGGATGCCGAGCCCCCTTGCAGCTTGTTTTTCCCGCATCCGGGGTTATGATAGCCGCATTCCCGTCTGGTGATAGACCCACAATGGAGGCTCAGCATGACCGAACCGAGAGATATGACCCTGTACGAGGCCGGCCAACAGATGCGCCAGGGCAAGCTGACCGCCGAGGCGCTGCTGGAGTCCTGCATCGCGCGTATCGAACAAAGGGAAAGCCAGGTGCATGCGTGGACCAATCTGTACGTGGATGAGGCCTTGCGCAGCGCGCGGGAGATGGACAAGGACGCCGCCGCGGGAAAATGGCGTGGCATCCTGCACGGAATTCCGGCGGGCATCAAGGACATCATCCACGTCAAGGGCATGATTACCACCGCGGGCACGGAAGCCTATGAGGCCCATAGCGCCGAGGCGGACGCGCATAGCGTGGCGGGCATGTGCCAGGCGGGAGCGATCATGCTGGGCAAGACCGTCAGCACCTCCTTCGCCTACCGGGACGCACGGGAGACCCGCAACCCCTGGAACACGGCCCACACGCCTGGCGGCTCCAGCTCCGGCTCCGGTGCGGCGGTGGGAGACCATATGTGCCTGGCCGCGCTGGGCACGCAGACCGGCGGCTCCACCCTGCGCCCCGGCGCCTTCAACGGCATTGTCGGCTTTAAGCCCAGCTTCGGAGAGATTCCCACCGGCGGCGTACTGGAGCTGAGCTGGCACATGGATCATGTGGGCGTTCTGGCCCGAGACGTGGACGACGCGCGGCTGATCTGGCGGGCGGCGCGCAATGACGGCAGCGCGGACGGCGCGGACGGTGGACTGCCGCCCCTGGTGGAGGCACGGACGCCGGCCAGGGTGGGGCGGCTGAGGGGCTACTTCGAGACCAAGTGCACGCCGGAGGTGTGGCGGCACCTGGAGGCAATGCTGCAATTGTTGGCGGACAGCGGCGTGAGCATCGTGGAATGCGAAATGCCCGCATCCTATGAGGGCATATACGACAGCTGGCAGCATATTTTGGCAGCCGAAAGCGCCCTCAACCACCTGGAGCGCTACCCGGCGCGCAAGGAACTGTATCCCCATCACTTCAATGCAATGATGGAAGAGGGTTTCTCCCAATCGACCCTGGTGTATTTGCAGGCGCTGCGCCACCGCAACCAACTGAAGGAGGACCTGGCCGGATTGCTGAGCCGCGTGGACGCGATCATGCTGCCCACCGCACCTGCGCCGCCGCCGGACCCTTCCACCACCGGCGATGCGTCATTTCTCTCCCCCTGGACCATGACCGGATATCCTGCCATTTCGGTGCCTTCCGGACTGTCCGGCGGCGGCCTGCCCCTGGGGATGCAATTGGTGACCGGCATGGGCCGCGACGAGGAACTGTTGCGGATGGGGAAATATTGCCAGAACCTGTTCGGGTTCGATGCATTTCCCGGCAAATCATGACCGTGCGGGAGACTTTGCAGCAATGACAGCCATTCCAGGCGGCTTTCCCGCGGGCTATTCCATCGCGGACCCCGAAGACACCTTCGAGCTCGGCGCCGGGCCGTTTTACTGCCCGGACGACGCGGATGGCGACCCACGCATCGTGATGCTCGCCGAGCCCCGCCATATCAATGCCACGGGGGTCATTCATGGCGGCCTGCTGATGACCATGGCCGACCTGGCCATATGCCATACGGCGCGGCAGGGCTACCCGGACGAGCGGGCCATCACCGTGTCCATGAACTCGGATTTCGTGGATTCGGGCAAGCTGGGGGATTTCGTGGAAGCCCGGGCGGAAGTCGTGCGGCGCACCGGCTCCTTCGTGTTCATGCGTGCGCAGATCGCCGTGGAGGGCCGCGTGCTGCTCAACTGCGGCGGCGTGGTCAAACGCATCAGGCTCAAGTAAGCCTATCGCCTGCGTTGGTCCGTTTGCGGTAATCCAACCACCACGGATTCGCACCGGCTGTTTCTGGACAAGCCGCGGCCGCGCGCCTTGCGGAAGGGCGGGGGCCGAATCGGCTGGGCAGGTGCAAATATGCATAGAACTATATTAAGTTAATAATTCGCGGCCGTGGCATGATAGTCTTTGAATTGGGATAACTCTTGGGGTGGGCGTGGCCCTGCCACGGGCTTCACCGTGGGAATTCCCCGCGGGAGTTCCGCCCTGCAAGGACACCCGATCAGGGGGGATCGTCATGGCAAAATTTTCAGCGGCAGAATGGAAAAAGATCAACGCACTGCTGGACGGCGACGAGGAGAAATACGGACTGGCGGCACGGCGGGCGGGATCGCTGGTGCTGGCCTCCTTCAATATCCGCAAACTGGGCAAGCGCAAAAACAAAAGCGATGGCGCCTGGGATTTTCTGGAGCGATTCTGCAGCCGCTGCGATTTTATCGCCGTGCAAGAGGTGCTGGATAACCTGGAAGGGTTGAACCATCTCAAGGACCGGCTTGGTTACGGCCTGGTCGCGTCGGATATTACCGGCGGCGTCCCAGGCGGGCGTGGCATGGTGGAGCGGCTGGCGTACCTGTACCGCTGGAAGGCTATTGAGCGCACCGAAGTCGCCTCCGACATTACCTACGACCGCAAGGTGGTGCTGGACACCCTGTTCGAACATAGGGACGGGTTTCATGCCGCCTTCCGGTCGCACCATAAGGCGCTGATCAAACACGGGAAAAAGGTGCGGGATTATATTGCCGGAGGCAGGCACGGCAGCAGGCCGAAGACGCCGCAGTACGTGATGCCGCAATTCGTTACTTTCATCCGCACCCCCCTCTGCGTCTCCTTCCGCATCCTGCCCAAGAGACGCTCCAAGCCAGTCGACTTCCTCGCGGTCAATGCCCT
>JAPUIH010000272.1 GCA_027297205.1 SAR324 cluster bacterium
TCTCCGCCCAAAGGCCGCTAATCATGATGGGAAGAGTTTCCCGCGGCCAGAGCGCCTGGGACGCCCGGGTGCGGGTGGCCGAGCTGCTGGACGCCCGGGTATTGACGGATTTTAAGCAAGGGGCAGCCTTTCCCACAGCCCACGCATTGCACGAGGGTGTGCCGGCATTTCGCCTGGACGGCCAGGGACAGTCGGTATTGCGGGAAGCCGACGTGGTTCTCAGCCTGGATTGGGTCGACCTGGCGGGGACGCTCAAAGCCGTGTGGGGAGATGGGACGGTTCCGGCAAAGATCGTCCATTGCTCCCTGGACAGCTACAGCCATGGCGGTTCGGGGATGGAATACATGGGGCTTCCTCCCGTGGACCTGCCCATGCTCTGCGACGCGGATACGCTGGTCTCGTTGATCCTGCCACAGTTGCAAGCCCTCAAGGAAGCAGCCGCCAGCGGGGAAACAAGCCGCAGCGGAGCGGCAGCCAAAGCCAATACCGGGACGGCCGCACCGGCCCAAGGGCGCAACGGCGACCTGCGGACGGCGGACATCGCGCGGGCACTGCGCGCGGCAACCCTGGGCAAGGACATTTGCCTGGTGCGGCTGCCTTTTGGATGGAAAACCTCGGATTTTCCCCTGGAAGGACCTCTGGACTATCTGGGTTATGATGGAGGTGCGGGCCTGGGCTCCGGCCCCGGCATGGCCGTTGGGGGCTCGTTGGGCCTGCTGGGCAGCGGCCGCATGCCCATCGCGGTGCTGGGGGACGGAGATTTTCTGATGAGTGTGACGGCGCTGTGGACCGCCTCCCACTACGAGCTGCCATTGCTGATCGTGGTCGCCAACAACCACTGCTACAACAATGACGTGGCGCACCAGGAGCGGGTGGCGCTGCGCCGGGAACGGCCAGTGGCCAATAAATTCATCGGGCAGAGTATTGACGGCCCTCCTGTCGATTTGACCGCGCTGGCCCGTGCCCAGGGCTTCGGCGGAGGCGCTCCGGTGACGCGGCTGGAAGAACTGGCGCCTGCCCTGGAAAATGCCGTGGCGGAAGTGGAAAAGGGCGGACGCTGCCTGGTGGACGTGCACATCATGGCCGAATAAAGGCGGCGGCGTGGATGAGGGGCATTTGTCCGAAGCGAGCAACAAATGTCCGGTACGCAGTGAACGTTACGCCCAAATTGTACGTTCTATATAGAGAATGTAAATTGGGAGGCCTGCCGGGCCACCACGCTCTTCGGCCAGCTATGAATTGAGGTTGAATCCAAAACCAATATCCAAGACCATAAATCCTAGGAGAGTTGGGCGGAAGCGGGTGGAGGGCGGGTCATCCACTTCAAACATTTCGGAATTCCATATGACCAAATCAGTCCAGAATTCTACCCAGGGAAGCGAGTCACGCCATTCCGCTTCAGCGCTGGAATTCGCTTTTGACGCCCGGCATAAATCCATCGTTCGCGGCGTATTCGCCCTAGAGTCCAGGCGGCTGAAACGGCTATTCGCCAGAAAGCCCGAGGTATCCCTGCACCAGATGGAGTCGTCGCTCAACGATTCCGTCAGTGTGGCCGAACTGCGCAAGCTGATACCGCATTTCATTAAGTTCTACACTCGGGATGCCGAGCACGCCCATCAGTATTTCGAGGCCCTGGGCAGGCTCTTGCTGGAGGCCGCCTCCAAGGAGCGGGGGGATAACGACAGGCAGTGGTTTCTGCTGACGCAGTGCCTGGAGATGCTGCAACTCGCCATACAGAAATCTCCCAAGACGCTCAGCGTCGCAGCGCAAAGCATTATCGTTGCGGTATGCCGGATCATGGGAGGTCCCTACCGGGAGCACTATCATTACGAGAAGGAAATTCACAAAGAGATGATGACCATGCTCAACGTGAAGAAGGACCCCAACGACTTCGCTTCCCGGGACAAGATCATTAAGCTCTATCTGCAACTGCACAGCTACTACGAGGCTCTTGTTCATCTGGCGGAATACGAGAAAATCATGAAGATCAAGAGCCGCTCCCTTTACCGGCAAAAGCAGGGGGAAATCGCCTACCGCAAGGCCGGAATCTTTCAGGCAATGGTGGATTTTTATTACGCGCTGGCAATGAACAAGGGCGATGATGACTCCAACAAAATTGCCGAGATGGCAAAGCTTAATGGTTTCATCATGCGGTTTAACCGGGACAACAAACGCATCAATATCGCGCCTCTGAAGGACCTCGACGTGTTTTCCCTCAACCGCACAATTAAGAGCATGGCCGCAATCGCCAATAACTTCTATACGGATGCCACCAAGTCCGAGCATTTCCAGGCCGGCCACAAGGCATTTTACTTCATGGCGCACAACAACTGGCAATTCGACAATCCCAAGGGTGCCCAGCAAAATCTCGCCGATGGCGTGAGGCTGCTCGATCTGTCCCGCATGTCCCCAAGCCAAATGGTGAGCGAAAAGCTCAGGCTGATGGAATTTCAGCACAAAATTTTCAACGAATTGGGGCGCCAGCGCAAGGCGGATGAACTTTTCCAGGATATGGCAAAGCTCCGCCGGGAGCGCCGCAACGAGCCCCTAGCCTCCAGCGCCTGACAAATTGATGCAAAAATTGACGGTATGATCAGGGATCGTGGAGCCAGCGCCCCGCGACGCGCCAGTCTCTCCGCGCCGCGATCTCTTCGCCCAGCATTTCCCTGGCCTTGTGGAAGGCGTAGGTGGCCTGCTCCTTTTCCCCGTGGCGCTTCCAACTGACGGCCTGATCGTCCATTTCCTTTTGTCCCACGATGAACAGGTTGGGAATCTTGGAGATGGCGCCGTTGCGGATTTTCTTGCCCAGGGATTCCTGGGAATCGTCCACCTCCGCCCGAACCAAACCTTGCCGCAGTTCGTCGCGAAGCTTGCAGCCATACTCGGTAAAGGCCTGCGCGACAGGAATGATGCGCACCTGCACCGGCGCCAGCCAAGTGGGGAACACGCCGCCGTAGTGTTCGATCAGGAACGCGATAAAGCGCTCATGGGAGCCCAGCGGCGCCCGGTGAATGATGTGCGGGCGGTGGCGCTGGTTGTCGCTGCCAATGTAGGTGAGGTCGAAGCGCTCGGCCATCACCAAATCCAGCTGATTGGTGGATGCGGACTCCTCGCGCCCAATCACGTTCCTGATCTGAAAGTCCACCTTGGGTCCGTAAAACGCCGCCTCGCCGCGCACCGCCTCGTAGGGCGCGCCGAACTCCTCCATGGCCGCCACCACCATTTTCTCCGCCGACTCCCACATATCGCGCTCGCCGACATATTTCCCGCTCGCCTCCAGGTCAGGCAGGGAGAGCCGCATCCAGTAGTGCTGAATATCGAACATTTCGTAATACAGGGCATGCAGCCGCATCACAGCCACAAACTCATTGGTGGTCTGCTCCGGGGAACAGTAAATATGAGCGTCGTTGATATCCAGCGCGCGCACGCGCAGCAGCCCCGACAATTCGCCGGACTGCTCATAGCGGTAGCACATGCCGTACTCGGACAAGCGCAGGGGCAAGTCGCGGAAGCTGCGCGGAACCGCCTTGAAAATCATATGATGATGCGGACAGTTCATGGGTTTCAGGTAAAAGATCCCATCATCGGACTGCATGGGCGGGAACATCTCCTTGGCATAGTAAGGCAGGTGCCCTGAGGTATGATACAGTCCTTCCTTGGTGATGTGCGGGGTGGACACTCGCTGGTATCCGGCCTTGAACTCGGTTTCCTGCGCGAGCTTTTCCAGTTCCCCCCGCATCGCCTCGCCGTTGGGCATCCAGAGCGGCAGCCCCTTGCCCACTTCCTCGGAGATGGTGAATATCTGCAATTGTTGGCCGAGCTTGCGGTGGTCCCGCTCCCTGGCCAATTCGCGCTTGGCCAGGAAATCGTCCAACAGGGCTTTGTTTTCGAAAGCCAGCCCGTACACCCGCTGCAACATGTTGTTTTCTTCGGAGCCTTTCCAGTAAGCCCCCGCCAGGGAGTCCAGCTTGAAACCATCCACCGGAAGCTCGCTGGTGGAGGCCACGTGGGGCCCTTCGCACATATCGAAAAATCCACCGTTGCTGTACACGCTCAGTTTTTCCGTCCCCGCCGCCCGCAGCTCCTCGGCGTTTTCCGCCTTGTAGACCGCACCTTGCTTCTTCAGATCGGCTATCAACTCCCCGGCATCGTACTCGTGGTACTCAAACACCTGGCCCGCATTGATGATCTTGCGCATCCGCTTTTCCAGCTTGGGAAGGTCCTCCGCCGTGAGCGGCAGGCTCAGGTCGAAGTCGTAGTAAAATCCGTTCTCGATTGGTGGGCCAAATCCCAGCTTGGCATCGGGGCGAAGCTCGAGCACGGCCTGGGCGAGCACGTGGGCCAAGGAATGGCGCATGCGGAAGAGTTCGGAATTGGAATCTTGTTCGTCTGATTTCATCGGGTGCGATTGCCTGCGGGTTGAACTGGGACAAATTCAAGCTAAAAATTTACGGCTTTCCACCTACCCCGTCAACACGGGAGCGGCGGAATACTGGCCGCAGCGCGCCAACATCATCCCAGCGGACGCCCTGGGCGCTGACCGAATGAGCGATTACATGGACGGCGTAGACCGGCGGCTGCCGGACGGAAGGGGATATTCTCAAGGGGAGGACCCGGCCTTGTCCGCGGAGGCCTGCTGTTCCTCCCGCAGTTTCAGGCCCTGCTCGTAGAACTGGCGGGCGGTTTCCGTGTCCCCAAGCTTGTAATAACGGTTGCCTATGCGGTCGATCAAGTCCAGTTGTCCTTCCACGTCTTCCATTACCGTTTTGATTTCCAAATGATTCTTATAGTACTGAATCAGCTTCTGCTCATCACCGGCATGCTCCTGGGCCTCTTCGATCAGTCCGTAAATGCGGTCCATGGCGGGCCGGTCGTTCGCTTGCCGGTACGCTGCCAGCAATTTCATAAACAGCGACACACGGAATGAAGCGATAGCCGCGCCCTCCCGCGCGGCCGTCATCTCCTCGATCTGCCCCACAAAGTCCGCCTCCTCCAGTTCCGGGCGGCCATCCAGAAATTCCTCGTAGCCTTGCAGCGCGCCATCAAAATTACCCTCCAGCACGGCCAGCCGGGCCTGCATCAGCTTGAGCCGCCATGGGGTCTCGTTCTGGGACTCTGCGTATAAGGCCAGCACCTGCTCCAGCCCGGCCCTGGCGCCGGCCTGGTCTCCTTTATGGAGCGCCTCTTCAGCCAGTTTGAGCAAAATTGGTGCTTGCTCCACTTCACCGACCTGCTGCCCACCATCTGCAAGAGCCGCCTGCACCTCATCCGGCACGAAGCCCGCTTCTTCCGGCTCACTGGCGGCGTGGGCCTGCCGCGCTGGCTGCCTGGTGGGCCCGTAAACCGTGGACACTCCCGCGGCGGTGCCCTGCGCCGGGTTGGGCCTCAAGCCGGCAAACAAATCCTCGCCGCCGGCCTGATCCGAGTTGGGCAGCGGCTGCGCCGGGGTGGGCGCCTCGCCCGCTTTCTTTCTGGCGGCCGGGGACAGCACCACCCGCACCGAGTCATCCTCGCCATCTGCCGGCGATTCCGAGTTATCCGCTTGCGCGGGGGCGGCGGGTCCCTCCGGGCGAGCGCTATCCGCGGAAGGCTCGGCGGTGGCTTCCCCGGCAGGAGCGGCGCCGCTTTCAGGTTGTTCCGAGGCGATTTGCTCTGAGTCCATTTGCTCCGAGGCGGGCTGCGGAGGCTGGGGCGCTTTCCCGGCGCTTTCCCGCTCCGCGCTGTCCAATTGCTCGCGGAAGCGGCTGAACAGGGCGGGATCGAAGGGCGCCTCGGCGTCCTCGTTGGAAGACGGCGCGAGGCCATCCACCCGACTCACGGGGCGGGAAGCCGCCTGCACAGCGGCTTCATGCAACGCGGAGCGGGAGGAGCCCACCACATTCAAATGGCGGCGCATGATGATCACCTGGCCGGCGATCAGACCGAGCAGCAAAATCAGCAGACCTACCCATTCCACGGGAAACAAGAACAGAAATCCGCCCATGATGGAAATGGAGAGCAAAATGGTCAGGACAGGGCCCCTTTTCATGCGCCGGCTCCGCAAAGGCGGGAATTGCACTGTAATTCCAATACCATTGATTGAGGATTTGGTCAAAAGACTGGTAGGAACCGATCTGGCCAATGCGCCGGCGCAGAGAGGCGCGGCAGGGCGTCCCAGGGGTACGGAGCCGCCGGGAAGGACGGGCGGAAGGCTGGGTTATTGACTCCGCGGGCCGGCTGCTGCCCCTAGCTGCCGGGCAGGCATCCCATCAATCCGGAATTTTCGATCGCTACGCGGAATCTTGCGGCCAACCGGTCGATTTCATCCAGGAACCTGCAGCCGCTCCTGCGCCGCCGGTCCAGGGTGTAAAAATCAGGGAAACTATGGCCGATCTTCACCTGCAAATCAAAGTAGCTTTTTACCGCCTGAGCCATATGCTGACGGGACAAATTCAGATACAAGCCCTTGCGGTGCTGGCGCCAGCTCTGAAAATACACCAGGGCCCATTCCCGTTCCCGGTCCCCGAGTTTCATTTCCGTGCGCACCGGCAGCCCGCCTTCATCCACATCCTTCGGAATCCCCCGGGATTCCGAAAATGCACAGCCCCACAGAAGCACTGCCGTGAACAAAAGCAGAGCAAGCGCCATGTAAAAGCGTTTCATTGCATTCCTCGCTGCTGGATTCGTGCGGACGCTGTCCCACGGTATCCCACGTGAAGAGGCCCGGCCCGGTAGCGAACAGTACGGCCAAGACAATTGCGTCCGCCCCTTACTCTTCAATATCGGCAGAATTTAGGCAGGCTTGAGAAACAATGTGGCATTGCGGGGCGTAAGGGATACGCCCGGCGGGCTAGGCACCGTTGGCGAAAGCTTTGTTGGAAGAAATCCAATGGCCGATATGATCCGTTGCAGGTATGTTTTCTGGCCTGCTGCCGAAATTTACGCCGATACTCGAAACTTGTTGGCTTGGCGTATATTTTCGAACGATGTCTCCGCTCAATTGAAAAGACTCGTCGCTGCCCGGAAGCGAGAACTTGATATTGCAGTGCAGCGTTTCCGGCAATTCGTCCTGGGAACTGACACGGCAGCCATTACCGGAAAGATTCAGCAAAACTCCATGGAACTTGGAGTACGGTTCGCCGCTCCCGGCGGATGAAGACAATTCAATTTCCGCGGGAATGAATACGTTGATCCTTGGGGACTTTCTCCAGTCCAGGTACTCCACATGCTCCGGATAGGACAGCAGATAGATCGTCTCCATGGTTTCCAGTTTATCCGTCACCGTCGCCCAAAAGCCCACAATGTGGCTTTCCAGCGATGTGCGCACGAGCAACTCCTCCCCTACGGAGAATTCCCGCCCGGAGAATCCTCCCACCATGAGACAGCGGCCGCGGATACTGCCATAGAGCGTACCCGAACAGCGTTGTTCCTCTTTCTGTCCAGGCCGTTCAACTGTCAGCGGAAAATTCTGTGAGAAATTCACCGGCATAAACTCTCCCCCTAGTCCTGCCTACTTCGAACCCACGCCATTTTCCCCTCGGCCGGCCTCGCCCTGCCCCGTCGGCAAAGCAGCGGCCTGCCTTCCACCGCGAAGGTTTTATCTATTAGGAAAATGAACAGCAATAGGGCCACATCCCCCAAACACTCCCTAATTCTCCACAATTTCTATGTCAAGGAAGAAATGTGGGCCAGTCCAAATTGGAATTGATTGCGGCCGAATCCTCAGTGCCCTAACGGCACGGAGACGCAACGGGCGTCCATCGGGCAGAGCAACGCCACGGTTGCAAGAGGGACAGTTAGTCCCAGCCATGCCGCGGACCACCGTGGGTCACATTCCCGGCCTTGGCCCATTGAATGAAAAATCGCGAACATGGTCCCCTAGCATGGAAAAAAACCAAATTAACCTGTTGACATGTTAGCACTCACTACTATATAGTGCTAACAGAATGTAATTGACATCCCGGGCTCCGGAAATGATGAGGGGCACAAAACAAATAATATAGGAGAATAACCATGAATCTTGTCCACTATACTCCCAATCGTTGGTTCGACACCGCCTTTGACAGGCTTTTCACGGATTTCTGGCCGACAGTAGCGGCGTATCCGGAAGCGCGGTCCGGCAACGTAATTTCACCGCGTGTGGAAATCCACAATGGGGAAAACGAGATCGTTCTTACCGCCGAGATTCCTGGACTCGGGAAGTCTGATCTGCAAATCGAGGTAAACGGGCGGGTGCTTACCCTGAGTGGGGAGAAGAAGGAAGAACACGAGGCCAAGGAAAATGGCTATTACCGCTCCGAGCGGGTGTATGGGTCTTTCAAGCGCAGCTTTACCTTGCCGGATGGCGTCGATGCGGAAAAGATCAGTGCCAGCGTGGAGAACGGTGTGCTGCACCTGTCGCTTCCCAAGAAACCGGAAGCCAAGCCCAAGCGTATCGAGATTGAAGATGCAACGGGCGAAGCCAAGAAGATTGAGGTTTCCTAATCGCTGGAGGCGGGTACCGCAAGGTTCCGCCCCCACAGCCCGGGTTCTCCTGTCCGGTTCATCCTTCCTGCCCGCCGGACCATGAGCGCTGCAACGCGGACCGGGCACAAAAAAAGCCCCTGTTCCAATGAAGTTGGACAGGGGCTTTTTTGTTGCTGCTCCTTGCGGATGCCTTTTACGCTCAGAAGGACAAATCCACGATCAGCCACAGCACGATGGTGATCACGATCCCGGCCAGGATGGTGCCTTTAGGGGTGTTCAATGGATTCATGATTAACTCCTTCGTGTCAGAAAATTTCAATACCGCTGCATGGCGCAGCCTTCATTCCCAGCTTACGGCTAGCCCCACGGCATATGAGAGGCCGCAGCCATGAAGAACAGCATGGGAATCGAAAGCATGGTGTTGGTGCGCGAAGCCAGGAAGGCCACCCGCGGGCGGTTGCCCACTTCCACCGACGCACCGCCTGCGGCGGCCATGATGACTTTCTGATTGGGCCAGATGATGAACCACACGTTGAACCACATGATCAGCCCCATCAGCCCCCCAATGGAAATGGAAACCCCATAGGAGCTGCTGAAGAACAGATCCGATCCAACGGCGTTCATTTTCATGAAGTACATGATCAGCCCGGAGATTATCGTAATCATGGCCCCCCAACGGAACCACCAAAGGGCTCTGGGCAAGAGCTTTGTGGTCACATCGGTTTTGGTGCCGGCCTCCACCTCGTTCAGGAAGGCTCCCTGTATGAAATTGAAGTAATACAAAATTCCGATCCAGGTGATTCCGGCGAGGAAATGAATCCAGCGGATTAGGAACTCAAATCCGGAAGCGGAGAAAAGGTCTAGTTCCATGATTGCTGCCTCTCCTTTTGGCGTGAATATTTCGCAGGTCGGCGCAGCGGCTTGCTGGGCCGGTGCTGACAGGAGGGAGACAAACAGCGCGTCCCCGCGTCGATTTGCCGGGACACCGCATGGCGGCGCCGGAATTTGAGTGGCCTTACGAGACCCTCCCTTGACGGGAATATTTTACGCACCGCCGCCGTTACCTGTCAAATAAGCACTTATTCCCTAGGAATCCCTCGAGCCCTCGTCAATCAGGCGCCGCATCTGGTCGATCAGGAAGTCGCTTTCCTCTCGGGCTTTGTCCTTGTAATCCCCCAAATGGCGGGCGGCGCTTTCAATATGCCGGTATATGCCGTCCCAGTCTTCTTCCTCCACCAGCTTCAGCAATTCGGCGCCGTTCGCTAGAAAGCTTTCAATCACCGGCCGATTCTCCCGATTGGTAATCTGAATCTGGCCGTACAATTCCGGGTCCCCACTGAGAATGCGGCAGAGCATGGCAAAGAACACCCGGTAGACAGGGCTGCAAATGCGAAGCAGAGCATCCAGGTCGGCGGCGCGGGACTTGAGAGTGCTGGCAAAGGCGATATTCAGAAAATGGGTGAGTCCTTGAATGAAGGCCATCGCCTCGTCGTGCTCCCGCGGAGCGAGCTGTACAACCCGCATGCCGTGGCTTTCGAAAAACCCGCGGTACCAGTTCAGGAAGGGACCCGGACGCTCCGGGCAGAGCGCCACATTCTGGCCCTGGGGCGTGGGCAGGGGCCCAAAAATGGGATGGCAGCCGATTACCGAGGCTGGCGTGGCCAGCATGGCCGTCACCGGCTCCTGCTTGACGGAAGTGAAGTCACTCAGCAACTGCTCCGGGCGCACATGGGGGGCGACCGCTTCGATTACGGCCAAGGTGTCTTTCACCGGCACGGCGAAGATCACCATATCCACGCTGCGCACCAACTCAGCGTTGCCGAGTTCCGTATCGAGCCCGGATACGAGCACCCGGTGGCCAGAGGTCTCGAACAGCGGCTTGAACATCTGACCCATGCGGCCAGTTCCGCCAATCAATCCAATGGTGGAAGGCTTTGCGCCTTGGTCAGGCTGCTCGCTCATGATTTGGACTTTGTTTGATGCGCCGGAATCGAAGGGGCACCGTGGTCAACGTACGCGGCGCACCCGGCCACCCGGAGCGGCCAGGCGGGTCCCACTGGGAAACCGGCTAGGCTGCCGCCGGCGTGCCATCACACCCCGCACTTCTAGGGGTTTGGCGAAGCGGGCCGCCGCGATACGGTCATACACGGGCTGCCACTCGGCATTGGTCGCGGCCTGGCCGCGAGCCTGGAAATCAAGGCGCTCACGCTCCCGTACGCCATCGTTGCGCAATTCCTGCTCGGTCTTGATTCGGTCGTAGACGGGCTGCCATTCAGTCGCCGCCTCTGCTCGGGATCGGGCCAGAGACTCCTCCCGCTTGCGCCGGCGAAGTTCCCTGACAGCCCGCGCCCTGATCCGCGTGCGCTCCTGATTCTCGAGGAAAGGCTTGGCCGGGGCATATTCCGGAAAATCCGGCAGATCCACCGTCCTCCGGGAACCCATATCTCTCGTGCAACTGACTGCCCCAGCCGACCATAGGCCCACCAGCAGAAGCAGCGCGCAAATTTGTAACGATCGTCCGGTGCGGGGTCGTTTCATCATGTTCCATGCTGCGGGGCCGCCTCGGCGGGCCGCCCCCCGGCGCACCAGCCACAGGCTAACACCCATACCCCTCCATCGGCAAAATATTGCGAAACCTGAGTTGCACGCCCCACCGCGCCAGCTGTCAGAGCCGGGTGTCCTCCAAACCGTGCTATCTGGCGCTCATTAACCCTTGACATGAATCCAAGAAAATATGAGCCTTAATTTTTTCAGACGAAAATGTAGCGCGTCGATTGGCATTAACCAATCAGGACCCACTTTATGGATACGGACAGAGGCGGCTAGCGCGGGAGGGAAACGCGCATTCCCTCCCAAGGTCATCAAAAGCATGGTTTTGTAAGGAACACTGTGCACGACCCGCAATTGGGTCCCTTTGACGTTCCCCAGGAGGTGAAAGAAAGAATCGTTGAACGACCAAGCCAATCTGTCACACCAAGTGCCGGATTCCCGATCCGGAGAGTTCGTCAAACACCAACTCAACGTACCTGCCTGCACGCCGGCAACCCCCGATATCGACCATTGGGTGCTGCAACTGTGGGGTGTGGCCCCGCAGCATATTAACGATCCCGAATTGCTGAGTGGAATGCTCAACGGCGTGGTGGAGGAACTTAACCTGACGCGGGTCAGTGATCACACCCACTATTTCGGTCCTGGCGTGAGCACGGTGATCATTCTCTCCGAATCTCATCTTTCCGCCCATACCTGGCCGGAACTGGGTTATATGCATGTGGATCTGGTGACGTGCGTCAAGCAGCTTACCCAATCCCGCCTTGAACTGGCATTTCGCCGCACCTTTGCGCCGGAAAAATCCCGGCTGATCCAGCTCGAATACTGACTGTCCGGCCCGGCGGTGGTCCGTCCTGGAGAGGCGCAATGGAAGATGGCTGGTTTCTGGAAAAGCACACGCCTCATGCCGGCTTGACCCTGGCGGTCAAGGAGCGGCTGTACGGGGCGAAAAGCGCATACCAATATCTGGAAGTCCTGGATACCTTCGAGTTCGGCAGGATGCTCCTCCTGGATGGCTACGTGATGCTCACGGAGCGGGATGAGTTCATCTATCACGAAATGATCGTCCATCCCGCCTTAACACGCCATGCATGCCCGGAGCGGGTATTGATCGTCGGAGGTGGAGACGGCGGCAGTGTGCGGGAGGTGCTCCGGCATCCCACGATTGGGAAAATCCACCTGGTGGAGATCGATCAAATGGTGATTGACGTCTCGCGGGAGTACTTCCCGCAGGTGGCCGCCGGGCTGGACGATGCGCGGGTGGAGATTCACGTGGGCGACGGCTTCGACCGGGTGGAGCGGGCCCGCGCGGAATTTGATGTGATCATCGTGGATTCCATTGATCCCATGGGGGAGGCGGCCAAGTTGTTTTCCGCCGCCTTTTACGGCCATGCCCGCAGGGCCCTGCGGGAGGGAGGGATTCTGGTCTGTCAGACCGAGTCGCCGTTCTACAATGGCAACGTGGTCAAAGGGGTGATCGAAAAGCTACGCGGTCTGTTCACCCATGCCGCGCCCTACATTGCCCATATCCCCACCTATCCCTCGGGGCTGTGGAGCTTTTCCTTCGCTTCCGACGCGGTGGACCCCAAGACCGCCCCGCTCCGCCCGGAGCCGGAATTCCTGTCCGCCCTGAAATACTACACTCCGCAGGTTTCCCAAGCCGCCTTCACCACTCCCCGCTACATGCAGACCAGTCTTGAGCAATGAAGCGGCTGGTGACATCCGGCGGGGAGTTCATTAGAATCACCTGGTAGCGATGATCCGCACGGCCCGCCGAGGCCGCCCCACGTCAGACCTCTCGCAGCCATTCCGGGTGGAGTTCCCATGGGCGCAATAAACGTCATTGTCCTGCAAGGTTACTACTATCTGTACGCGCTGTATTTCGACTACCCGATCAACAACGCATTCTTTGCCAACGAGGAAAATACCCAGCGCGTGCGGGAAGCCCTGTGGACCGTGCGGCGGCTACAGGCCATGAGGGCGCCTTACCGGAAACACTGGCGGGTGCGGCTGTTCACGGAACGGGACGCGGTGGCCCGCTTCACCCCCGAAACCGTCAATTTTGTGTTGTTCCAGCTGCGGGAACTGGTAAACCAGATCGGCCCCCCGCCTGGCTGGTCGCGCGGCCCCTTGCCATCCATGGAAGAGCGCCGCTCCCGCGCCGGCATGCCCCGGGATGCCGGCCATAAGCCCCAGGTTCCCGCCCCGCCTGGGCTTACAAAGCCATTCCCGAAACCGCCCATTCCCATCCGGCTCACTGGATAGGCAAGCCGTCTGCCGCCCCTATCCGCGCCCCATCCCCTCGGCGAACAGGCCCACCGCCAGCACAGCCCCGTAGAGCAGATGCAGGGCCGAGGTGCTCTTGAGGGCCCGATGCAGCGTATCGCGATCCCGGCCCCGCAGGATCAGCCCGCCCGCCCGCAAGGCCAGTGGCAGGGTTATCCAGGGCAGCGCCAGCCACGGTTCTGCCTTGCCCAGCAGAAAAAGCACCACCGGACAGAGATAGGCCAGCACCAGCAGTCCTATATAGCCGGCACGCACCGCTCGCGCACCGAACAAGGTCGCCAGGGTGTTGCGGCCGCTGCGGCGGTCCTCTTCCTCGTCCCGCAGATTGTTCGCCACCAGAATCGCCGCCACCAGCGCTCCCACGGGCAGTGCCACCCACAAAACCATCCATTGGTAGGTCAGCGTCTGTACGTAATAGGTGGCCCCCACCATCACCGGGCCCATTACCAGGAAGACCAGCACCTCGCCCAGACCGTAGTCGCCCAGGGGAAGCGGGCCGGCGCTGTAGGCATAGGCCACGGCCAGGCTGATCAGGCACACCGCCAGCAAGGGCCAGCCCGTGCGCCATACCAGCCAGCTGCCGATTATGGTGGCCAGCCCGAACACGGCCGCGGCTCCCATCCGCACCGCACCATGGCTGAGCAGGCCCCGGGCGATCACCTTGTGCGGCGCGAGATATTTATGGGCGGACCGGGTGGCCTCATGATCGGCATACTCGTCGGTGAAGTTGGCGCCAATCTGCATCAGCACAGCACCCAGCACGGTCAATATAAAGAGAATCCAGGCAAAGCTGCCATGGGCCGCCGCCAGGGCGCTGCCCACCAGCACCGGCACCAGGGAAGCGCTCAGGGTATGCGGCCGCGCCGCGACGAACCAGACTTTGATTTGCTTGCGCATTTCCACCATGTAATCTCAATCATCCTCCAACCGGGTAGCGAATCCCTTTCCACGGCCCCTTGCCACCCTGCCAACGAATAAACGTACACAATCGCAGAGTTTCCGCAATTCGATCCCCATTCCCGCGGTTCCATTCACCCCAATGGAAACCGCCGGGACGAAATATGGTGTGACGTTGCCGCCTTATTAGACTGATCCGCTACCGCGTCTTACCGGCCCTTGCATCCCCAAAGTGCTCGGCTATAATGTACGACCGATGAAAAACCGATGGAATGATAAGGAGGCCCGTGCGGCCGTTGCCCATTATGGCCGCCGGGGCGTGCCGGAGGAGCTTGCTCTGCGGGTTTATTCCTCCCGGCTTATCGGAGGCGATCCCGCGCTCGTATTGCACGGGGGCGGCAACACCTCGGTGAAGGGCTGGGCCCGGGACGTGCTGGGCCGGGACAATGCGGTGCTTTACGTGAAGGGCTCGGGCTGGGATCTTGCGGCCATAGAGCCCCAGGGCTTCCCCGCCGTGCGCCTGGAGCCGGTGCTGGCGCTACGCGGCGTGGCCCGCCTGTCCGACGAGGAGATGGTCAATACTCTCCGCGTGAACCTGCTCGATGCCTCCGCACCGAACCCTTCCGTAGAGGCGCTGTTGCATGCCTTCCTGCCCCACAAGTTCGTGGATCACACCCACGCCGACGCCATCCTGGCGCTGGTGGATCAACCACGGCCGGAAGTCCGTTGCGCGGAGGTGTTCGGGGATCGGCTGGCCGTATTGCCCTTCGTCTTTCCGGGATACGCCCTGGCCGGCGAGGCCATGGCGGCTTTCGAGGCCGATCCCTCCGTGGAAGGAATTGTGCTGATCCGGCATGGCCTGTTTACCTTCGGGGAAACGGCGCGGGAAAGCTACGAGCGCATGATTCATTACGTTGCGCTCGCGGAAAAGGCCCTGAAAAAAAAGGGCAGAGCAATATTCCCCGCACGTTCCGGATTGCGCGAAGCCAAGCCGGCGCAGGTGGCGGAGCTGGCCCCCGTATTGCGGGGCGTCCTGGCGGAGCGGAACGGGGAGCAATGGCGCCGCATGATCCTGCACTTCCGTACCAGCCGGGCCATTCGCGGATTCGTGAACGGGAAAGGCCTGGCCAATTATTCCCAGCGCGGCGTGGCCACTCCA
The DNA here is from genome assembly GCA_027297205.1 of SAR324 cluster bacterium. Taxonomy (GTDB): domain Bacteria; phylum SAR324; class SAR324; order SAR324; family JACQKK01; genus JAPUIH01. The sequence goes on from JAPUIH010000272.1 coordinate 15,335, forward strand.
GATCACATTATCCGTACCAAAAATCTGCCCCTGCTGCTGCCGGCCTGCAAACCGGGTGAGCTGGAGTCCTTCGCAACGGGTTGCCGGAATGCGGTGGGAAGCTACGTGGCGGCATACCATGAGTACTTCCGGGCGGGGGCCGCGGCCTCCCCTCAGCCCAAG
>JAPUIH010000273.1 GCA_027297205.1 SAR324 cluster bacterium
ACGGGTCCGCCGGAAGGCTTGCCATCGGCTTTGGCGCCGAACCGCAACAGAACCACGGTCGCCCCTTCCAGGGAGCCTTTGGCGGGATCGCCGGTCAGCCTGCCCGTGACCCGGCCCTGCTGCTGGGCCTGCGCCGGCCCCCAAGCGCACAGCAGCGCCAGGACCGTCAGGCCCGTCAGGGCCAGCCGCGCATTTGGCGCCTTCCAGAACCGATTTGATATTTCGCGCATGGTTGTCAGTTCACCTGTGCGCCGCGCCGGCTCACCCGCCCTCGCCCGGTTTGCGGGCACGGCGGTGCACGGGCACCATCAGCATCTCGGGCACGACGGTACGCGGATGCAAGGCGGCCAGAAAGCGGATGGCCGCGGCCAAATCCTCCGGCTGAATCATGCGTTCGTATTCCTCGTCGTCGATTTTCACCGGACGCCGCTGCAGGATGGGCGTGTTGACCTCGCCCGGGCAGACGGCGGTGGAGCGGATGCCGTTGGGCCATTCCTCCTCGTTGATTTCCAGGCTGAGGCCGTTCATGCCGTGCTTGGAAGCCACATAGGCCGCGCCGGACACGCCGGTGGCCCGCTTGCCGGCCATGGAGGACACGTTGATAATCTGTCCTCCGCCCTGGGCGCGCATGGGCGGCAGCACCGCCCGCACCATATTGTAGGCGCCGGTCAGGTTGGCCTGAATTACCGCGTCCCAATCCTCCGGCGCGAGCACATCCAGCCTGCGCTGGGGAATATTCAGCCCGGCGTTGTTAACCAGAATGTCCACCCGCCCATAGGACTCGAGCAGCTTGGCCGCCGCCGCGTCCACAGCCGACCGGTCGGAGACATCCACGGAGACCACCACCGCCTTCGCCCCCAATCCTTCGGCTTCCTTGGCCATGGCCTGCAACGGCTCCAGCCTCCGCCCCAGCAGAGCCAACTGCGCCCCCGCGGCGGCGAACATGCGCGCCGCCGCTTCGCCGATGCCTGTTCCGGCGCCCGTGATCCACACCACCTTGTCTTGAAATTCCGCCATTGCAAACCCTTTCCTGGAAAACCAGTCGAATGGAAAAAGCGTAGCCTGCCTGCACCAACTGTTCAATGCAACCGGGGACAATCACTGCCCGGCCGGTGGGCCAGGTGGCTTTGCCTCCTGACCAACAGGGTCCGGGGGGACGCAACGTTGCGAGTCTCGCGTTGCTCCCCCCAGAATCTCTCGTGAAATATTCGGGGCAGGGATATGCGGGCGCAGAGGCACAACCTTGTGCGCCGGCTAGGTGGAGTAGGAGGAGAAGGCCACCGTGCCCGCACGGGCGCGATGGTCCGTCTTGATGTTCACGACGGCCACCATGCCCTCGTCGACCTTCTGCTGCGCGCGCTCCAGGGCCGGGCGGATCTCCTCCGGCTGCTCCACGTATTCGCCGTAACAGCCCAGGGCTTCGGCCATTTTGTCGAAGCGGGTATAGCCAAGCTCGCGGCCGGGCTTTACCCCATCGGGATCGGCCGTCCAGCCGCCGTTGAGGCTGATCACCACCAGCACCGGTATCTTGTGGCGCACGGCGGTGTCCAGCTCCATGGCGTTCAGCCCGAACGAACCGTCGCCGTGCACCACGATCACCTGCTTGTCCGGCTTGGCCACCTTGGCCCCCAGGCCGAAGGGCAGGCCGACGCCCATGGTGCCGAAGGGCCCGGAGTTAAGGCGGTGCCCCGGCTCGAAGGTGGGCATGGATTGTCGGCCATAGTTCAGAATTTCCTGACCGTCCACCACCAGGATTGCGTCGCGCTGCATGAAATTTTTCACCTCCTCGCAAAGCCGCAGAGGGTGAATGGGCACCTCGTTCATGGAAGCGCCAGGTACGGCCGCCGCACGCTTCTCGGCATCGCCATCGGCCAGTTTTTTGCGCCAGGGCCCATACTGGTCCGCCTTGATACGGCCGCCCATCGATTCCAGAATCTGCTGCAAGACCATCTTGCAGTCGCCCACAATGCCGATATCCACCTTGCGCGGAGAGGAGGCGATTTCATCGGCGTCGATGTCGATGCGGGCGATGGTGGCATCTGCTCCGAAGCGCGGCGGCGCCGCGTAGCTGATAATGTAGTTCATGCGGGTGCCGACGACGAGAATCAGGTCCGCATCGCGGAATGCGGTGGAGCGCATGGTGAGGTAGGAGTGTTCGTGGTCGTCCGGCAGCACGCCGCGGCCCTGGGGGGTCGTGTAGAATGGGATACCCGCCTTTTCCACAAAGGCCCGCAGCTCGTCCCAGGCCTGTGACCAGAGCACGCCGCTGCCGGAAACGATCACCGGCTGCCGGGCCTTGCCCAGGGCGTCGATCAGTTCATCGATCCGCTTCTGCTCGCCCATGGGGCGCGCGGCGAGCAGGGGGCGGCCACTGAGGCTCCAGTCCACCTCCTCTTCAGGGATTTTCTCGTAGAGCAGGTCGCCGGGGAAGTCCAGGTACACCGGGCCCGGCTTGCCGCTCATCGCCTTTTGAAATGCGGCGTTGACCTGCTCGGGAATTCTTTTCAGGCTATAGATGCGGTCGCACCATTTGGTGCAGCCTTTCATGATCGCCAGCTGGTCGATCTCCTGGAAGGTCTGCCGGCCAAACACCTTGATTCCGCTTGAACCGCCGATCGCCACCACGGGCACGCAATCGATCAGCGCGTTGGCGATGCCCGTGGTGAGGTTGATCACCCCGGGCCCGCTGGCCGCCATGCACACGCTGGGTTTTTGCAACAGCCGGGAATAAGCCTGGCCCATAAACGCGGCGGCCTGTTCATGCCTCACGTCAATGGGGCGAATGCCCTCCTTGATGCACGATGCTTCCGCGAGCAGCATTGGTCCGCCCATCAGAAAAAACAATACCTCCGTGCCCTCGTTTTTCAGGGAGCGCGCCAGAATCTCCGAGCCAGTCAGTTCGGCCATGGTCATTCCTCCTCGGGTTGTCAGGTAAGCGTGCAAGCACCCCGTGGTGCCGCCCAGGGCAGGCGGCGCGCGGAGCAATGGGTTCAAAGTTCTTTAGGCGGCTCCCTCGTCCCGCAGGGCAGCCACCTGCGCCGCGTCCATGCCCAGCCAGTCGTGCAGCACATCGCCATTGTGTTGGCCCAGCGTGGGCGCCGGCGCCACCGGCGGAGAGGCGCCGTTGTGGCGCACGGGCCAGGCGGGCATCTTGAAAGGACCACGGTGCGGGTGCTCCATCACCTGCATGATGCCGCGCTGCTCGAAACTGGGATCGTTCTGCAATTCCACCGTATCCAGCACGGCGCCCGCGGGAATGCCCGCATCGCCCAGCAGGCGCATGGCCTCGTGCTTGTCGTGCTTGCGCGTCCATGCGGAGATCATCTCGTCCACTTCCACCTCATGCTCGAGCCGCCCGGCCATGTCATCGAAGCGCGGATCGCCGATCAACTCCTCGCGCCCGATCACCTGCAGCAGGCGCTGCCAGTGGGCGGGGTTGGCGCGGCTGGTATAGACATAGACGTAGTCGTTGGGGCCGCCGGGGGCGCAGGGATAAATTCCGCTGGGCGCGTTTCCGCCGGAGAGCACCTTGGCCCCGGCCCTGGGCGCCGGGTCGCCGGTTCTCGCGGTCACGGAGAAGGCGACACGAATGTAATGCAGCATGGCGTCCTGCATGGCCACGCTCAGCCGCTCGCCCTGGCCTGTGTCCTTGCGCCGGTAAAGGGCGGCCAGAATGCTGATCGCCATCAGCATCCCGGTGCCTGTATCGCCAATTGTCGCGCCGGGCTTGATGGGTGGTCCGTCGCTATCCCCGGTGATGCTCATAAGGCCGCCGCAGGCCTGGGCGATCATGTCGAAGGCCAGATAGGACTGGTAAGGGCTGCCTTCGCCGAATCCCTTCACCTGGGCGTATATGATGGCCGGATTGAGCTCCCGCAGCACCTCATACCCAAGCCCGAGGCGCTCGATGGCGCCGGGCGCGAAGTTTTCGATAAACACATCGGCCTTGCGCGCCATCTCCTTGACAACCTCCAGGCCGCGCTCGGACTTCAGATTGAGGGTGACCGACTTCTTATTGGCATTGAACAGGAGGAAGTAGGCGGAATCCTCACCGGGTTTTGGAGCGAATGATCCACGTCCGGGATCGCCGCCCTTCGGGTTTTCCACTTTCACGACCTCGGCGCCGAGCCAGGCCAGGGCCTCGGTGCAGGACGGACCAGCCTCGAACTGGGTCAGGTCCAATACCCGGATGCCATTAAGACATCCCCGGTCCGCTTCATTCGCATCGGTCATAGGTGATTTCTCCTTTATTCGCGCTTGGGTTGGATCTCCACCAGCCACTCTCCGCGCGCGTCAATGCGCCGGGCGGATTCCTCCCATTCCCGGCGGAGGGGCCGCTTGCACGAGGGCGTTAATACCGGAGCAGATTTTTTTCATACCATGATTCGGCCGGGAAGCGGCTGCTTTTTCGGTGGAGCCGCCCCACGGGGAAGAATAGTCCGGCCGATTCCCGCGGGGCGGGAGCGGACGGGTCAATCCCCGGAGGCGGCACAGGCGATGCACAGGGTGAGCGCCGGGTCGGATTCCAGCCGTTTGGCCGCGATCGGCTCCTCGCAGGAGAGACAGGCGCCATACTCCCCCGCCGCGATGCGCTGCAGGGCCGCCGCGATTCGCCGCAGGCGTTCCCGCCGCCGCCGCTGCGCCGCCTCGGCCATGGCCTGCATCTGCATGGCGTCCATGCGCGACAGCCGTCCCACCCTGGACTGGTCCAGAGCGACCGGGCGCACGGCGTCCTCGCGGTCCGCGCTCTGTTCGGCCAGCGCGGCGCGTTCCTGCTCAAGCCGTTGCCGGAGCTGCGCGAAATCGTCCATTAGCGGAATGTCCCGGTGGGCGGGAAGCAGGGGAAAACGCGGAGCTTCATGGCAGCTTCACCCGCGCCGGCGCGACGGGCAAGCCCGGCACATCCACACGCAGCCGGAACACGGTACCCCCGCGGGCGCTGCCCGTGCCTCCGCGGGCGCTGCCCGTGCCCCCGCGGTCGCTGCCACTGCCCCGCGAGCCGCTCACCACATAGAGGTCCCGCATATCCCTGCCGCCGAAGCAGAGGCTGGTCACCATGGGCAGGGGAAACGCAATCCGCTCGCGCCGGGACCCGTCCGCATTGAACACCAGCACGCAGCCGCCGTCGGCCACGGCCACCCACACGGCGCCGTCCTCGGAGAGGGCCAGCCCATCGGCCAAACCCTCGGATACTTCAGCGAAGGGCGTGCGCGGCGAAAGCCCTCCATCGTCAGAACGCTCGTACTGCCACACCTGATGCGTGCGCGAGTCTGAGTGGTAAAGCCTGCGCCCGTCCGGTGAGACACCCAGCCCATTTGTGAGTTCAATTCCGGTGGCCAGCACGCGGCTGCCCCCGTCCAGGCCGATCAGGTGCAGATAACCGGGCCGTTGTTCGGCCCCGGGCGTAATGGGAGAGAAGCCCAGGGAGCCCACGTAGAGGCGGCCCTCGGAATCGGTGGTGATGTCGTTGAAACCCACCACCCCGGGCGCCGCGGTTTCGTCCAGCAGCACCAGGGTAGCGCCGCCTCCATCGGGCTTATGGGCGATGTTACGGCCGGAGACGATCAGCCCCCCGGATTCGTGGAGCGCCAT
>JAPUIH010000274.1 GCA_027297205.1 SAR324 cluster bacterium
CCCCGCACGCACACCTCCCCCATGGTTTGCGCATCCGCCGGGACGGGGTTGTGCCCGCCGTCGAGCACCGTCACCTCCCCGGCCAGGGGATGGGCCACTCCCTGGCGCGCCACCTGGCGGGCATAGTCCTCCAGGGGCAGCTTGAGCCAATCGTCCTGCACCTCACAGAGGGTGATCGGCCCGTAAGTTTCCGTCAATCCGTAAAGATGGATCGCCTCCACGTTCATGCGGTCCATGGCCGCCAGCAAGGTAGGGGAAGGCGGCGCCCCGCCGGTGGAGGCCCGCACGCGGTTGGCAAACCGGAACTGCTCCGCATCGGGCAGGTTGGCCAGCATATTGAGCACAATGGGCGCCCCGCAGAAGTTGGTCACACCCTCGCTCTCGATCAATTCGCGCATCTGCCGCGGCTCCACGGCACGCATGCAGATGCTGGTGGCGCCGCTGGCCGGGACGGCCCAGGTGAAGCACCAGCCATTGCAGTGGAACATGGGCAGGGTCCACAGATACACCGAGCGGCCTGTCAGTCCGTTCTGCAGGCAGTCGCTCAAGGCGTTCAGGTAGGCCCCGCGGTGGGTGAACATCACCCCCTTGGGCTTTCCGGTGGTGCCACTGGTATAATTGAGGGAGATCAAGTCGTCCTCGTCTCTCACGGGAAATTCCGGCTCCTCCGCGCTGGCCCCGGCCAGGAATTCCTCATAATCCAGGGCCTCAGTTGGACGCCAGCCATCGTCCGCACCGGCCAGGGGGTCGTCGCATACGATCACCCGCCGCAGGCCGGGCAGTTCCCCCGCCATTTCCCGCACCATGCCCAGCATGCCCCGGTCCACCAGCAGCACTTCACTGCCCGAGTGGTTGATGATGTAGCTCACGTCATGGGCGGAAAGCCGGGTGTTGATTGCCACCAATACCCCTCCGGCCAGGGGCACCCCGAAATGGGCTTCCAGCACCATGGGCACATTAGGCGCCAGCACGGCCACCCGGCCCTGGCGGGGCAGGTGCAGCCCCCGCAGGCCCTGGGCCATGCGGCATACGCGCTCGTAAAAAGTGCGGTAAGGCACCCGCTTGCCCTCGTATACCGTGGCGATGCGCTCCGGGAAAACCCGTGCGCTGCGCTGCAAGAATGTCAATGGGGTCATGGGGACCCGGTTTACAGCCATGGCTCGCCTGATTTCAGCCGGTTGACATGCTCGCGCCGAACTGCGCCGCACAATTCCGCACTTGAGAAAATTCGTCCATTCCCTTAAATGAAGGAGAATAACGCCGAAAGCAACCCCGGCCGCTTTCGGCTCCGCCCCGCCAGTTTCCAGGGATGGAATTATGGACTCATCCGCTCTGACCCGCGCCCTCGCGTTCTTCTGCGTTGCCGCCTTGCTCGCGCTGGCCTCGTGCGGTTCGTCACCCCCCGAGCCGCCTGAGGCACCACCCCCGGCCCCGGCGCCGGAGCAACAGCCCGCACCCCCTCCTCCTCCACCGCCCCCACCTCCACCGCCACCCCCGGCACCGCGTCCTGAATTGCCGAAGCCACCTCCTCCACCGGCCAAACTGCCCTATCAGCAAGCCCGCGCCGCCCTGAGCGCCAGCAGAATCGCGGAGGGAGATGCCGCCCCGCAAAAGATGGCCGCGATACAGGCCGAGCCCCAGCAGGACATACGCGATATGAGGGTGAGCCGGGGGGACATTCCCACGGCCGGAACGGCCCGGCCCGGCGAGGCACAACGGGTGACACCGGTGCGAATCGCCGTGCTGAGCAGCGTTGGCCGGATGAACGCGGGCCAGCAGGTAGCGATGATCCTGCGCAGCTACCAGCGGCAACGGCTGGAAAAGGCCCTGGGGCGCCCCGTGAAGGTCGCGTTCGTTTCCAGTTCCAATAAGAAGCACAAGAAGAAGACCCGCATCCGCTATCGGCCAGGGTTTCTCAAGGCGGCAATTCAGGTGGCCAGCGCCATTCCGCGGGAGCAGGTGGTGGAACCCATGAGCGGGGAGGAACTGAACCGCAGGGGGGTGGATGTGATCATTTACCTGGGCTCTGGCGTGCGCTGAGCGGCGCGGGAGTTCATTTCACGAGCCGTTGCTGGTCATCGAAGGCATGACGGTAGGAAATGACCATGCAGATGATGGAGCCCAGGGCGGTGGCGCAGGAAAGCATCAGCATCACCACGATCTGGTAAGCCGCACCGGTCATGGGCTCCACTCCTGCCAGCACCTGGCCGGTCATCATGCCGGGGATGGACACGAGTCCCACCGTGGCCATTGCATTTAACGTGGGGATCATGCCCGCCCGGAAGGACCCCTGGATCAGGGGCAGGCTGGCCTCCCATGCCGTCGCCCCCAGGGAGAGCCGCAACAGTACCTCCCCCCGCCGGGCCTGAAAACCTTCCAGCAGACGCTCCTGGCTCAAAGCAATGCCGTTCATGGCATTCCCCACCACCATGCCCGCGATGGGCAGCACATAGCGGGCCTCGTACCAGGGCTCCACTTGGATGAGCAGGGCGGTCACCGCGAAGGTCACCGTCACGGCGGAGAGCACCACCCCGGCCAAGGAACCAATTACGATGCGCGGCGTCCACAGCCCGAGCCGGGAGACGACGGTCTGCGCGGCGATGAGCATCATTAGCGCAAAGATGGCCAGCACCAGCCATTGATTATCGATCTGGAAGATCCAGTTCAGCACCAGCCCAAGAGCCAGCAACTGGGCATAGGTGCGCAGGGTGGCGATGATCAGGGAACGGGTCAACCCAAGCTGAAAGCACAGGGCCAGGCCGCCGCTAACGAATATGAAGCCCGTCGCAAGAATCAGTTCCAGGGTGCCGATGGCGATTACTTGCATGGCCTCATCCTTCCTTGAGCCTCCCGTTCCGCAGGCGCAGCACACGGTCGGGCGCGAGGCCGCGCCTATGATGGGAGACGCAGATCATGCCGCAGCCGGTTTGCGAGCGCTGGGCCTCCAGCAGCCGCCATACCCGCTGGGCCGACTCCGGGTCCAGGTTGGCGGCGGGCTCGTCGAGCAGGAGAAAGGCGGGGCGCATCAGCAGATTGCGCAGCAGGGTAATGCGGGCCGTCTGACCGCTGGAAAATCCACGGATATCCGCCTGCAAATGAGCATCATCCAGGCCGAGCGCGGCCAGGCCCTCCCGCAGGTCCTCCGGTGGCGGTGGAGCCAGATGCTGCAAGGCTTTGAAGCGCCAGGGCAGCAGCAGATTGTCCGCCAGGCTGCCGTCCACCAGCAGGGGCTCTGCATGCAGCAAACTGACCCGTGTGCGCCAGGAAGAGGGAGGAATACCGGCCGCGGCAAGGCCGTCCAGATAGAGGCCGCCCGTCTGCAAGGGAATCAGCCGCGCCAGGGCCTGCAGCAGGGTGGACTTGCCACAGCCCGAGAGCCCCTGCAAGAGCAGCAGTTCTCCGGCGGCCAGGCTCAGGTTAAGCTCCGTGAGCGTAAAGGACGGGCGTTGACCGTCGCTAAGGCGCAGGGCAATCTGATGGGCCGTAAGGCCTCTCCCGCGTGCCGCTGCCTCGGGAGTCAATTGAGGGCGCTCCGGAAAAAGGATAGTGCGGGCCGCCGCCCTGCTCAGGCGCGCAAGGCGGGATTCTTGTAGAAGGGGCGGGAAACCACCCGGGCCTGCAATTGTTTGCCGCGGATTTCCACCAGCAGCCGGGTATCCAGCGCGGCCAGCGCCGCCTTGACCCGCGCCATGGCCAGGGGTCTGCCGGTAGTGGGCGTCATGGCGCCGGAGGTGACAACGCCCGCCTCGGCGCCGCTCTCATCGAGAACAGGATAATCGCCGCGGGGAATACCCCGGCCAGTCACTTCCAGCCCCACCAGCTTGTAGGCAACACCTCGCTCCTTGACCGTCAGCAACGCTTGCTTGCCCAGGAAGTCCTGCTCTCCCTTCAGCTTCACCGTCCAGCCCAGGCCGCATTCCAGGGGATTCCATTCCTCGCGCAGTTCGTGGCCGTAAAGCGCCATGCAGGCTTCCAGGCGCAGGGTGTCCCGGGCCGCCAGACCGATGGGGGTGATGCCCAGGCTACCGGTGAGCTGGTCCCACACCTGCTCCGCGTGCTCCCGCGCCATGGCGATTTCGCAGCCAGGCTCCCCCGTATATCCCGTGCGGGCGGTGAAAAGAGGCACGCCGAAACCCCGGGTTTCCGTAAAGCGGTAGTACCCCAGATCGCCCGGAGAATGTTCCAGTTCCCCGCGCAGGCGCGCGAAGGCCTCGGGACCTTGCACCGCGAACAGGCAATGCCCCGAGGAAACGTCTCTCAGTCCCACCTCGAAGCGCCCGGCCAATCCCTCCAGCCATTGGAAATCCCGCTCCCGGTTGCCGGCATTGACGATGATCCGGTAATGCCGAGGGCTATGGCGGTATATGATCAGATCGTCCAATACCCCGCCGTCCTCGCGGCAAAGCGGCGAATATAGCGCATATCCATCCTGCATCGTGGTTACGTCGTTGGGCAGCGCGTATTGCAGGAAGGCCTCGGCCAGCTCTCCCTCGGCCACGAATTGCCCCATGTGGGTAATGTCGAACACGCCCACGGCCTTACGCACCGTGTGGTGCTCCTCGATGGGCTTGCTGTAATAAAGGGGCATGCGGTATCCGGCGAATTCACCGAACTTCGCGCACGCGGCCTCGTGGCGGTACTGGAGTGGCAGTTCTTGCATGCAGGCGTCCCCGGTTTCGAGGGCCAGTGTGGCCCGGCAAAATAAATTTGACAAGTGCCCGCGGGAACCACCACTTTACGGTGTGACGGAGCGGGGAGCATGACGAGAGAGATGGCCCATGCACAGGCTGAAGGACTTCCCCCCGTTTTCCCCCGATAAAGTGCAATGGCTGGAGAACTACCGGCCCAGCCCGATATTTCAGTTGCTGGATATTCAACTGGTGAAGGTGGAACCAGGCCTGGCGGTGCTGGAAATGCCCGTTAAGGAGGCGCATACCCATAATGGCGGTATCGTGCAGGGGGGCGTGCTGTGCTGTCTGGGAGATTCCGCCATTGCCTTTGCAGTGCGCTCCGCCATTCCCATGGATACCGGCCAGGCCTCTATAGATCTCAAGATCAATTTCATCCGCCCTGTTTCCTCGGGCGTCCTGCGCAGCGAAGGCTGGCTGACCCATCTGGGCAGCCGCACGGCGGTGGGAGAATCCATCGTGCTCAATAGGGAGGGCAAGACCGTGGCCAAGTGCCTGTCCTCGGTGCTGCTGACGCCAGGCGGCCGGCCCACGGAGTAGGCCGTTTCCAGGCTGCGCGGTTATCCCGCCTGCTGCGCCCCCAGGGGCACCTTGCCTCCGCCGCCGGGAGTGTCCAACACGTAGTGGAGCATACTCAGATCGGGCGCGAGCTCCCGCAGCCGGTGCACGATGGCCATGCCCGCGGGCAGGGAGAGGCGAAAGTGGGCCGTGCCGGGAATGAGATCGCTGTGATGCAGGTAGTAGGGTTGCACCCGGCAGCGCAGCAGACCCCGGAACAGGGCGGCCAGCACTTCCGCATCGTCGTTCACTCCCTTCAGCAGCACAGCCTGATTGACCAGGGGCAGACCCGCATCGGCCAGCAGCGCCAGGGCCCGGCGCGAGGCGGGCGTGATTTCCCGGGGATGGTTGAAATGCACCCCCACTGTGAGCGGACGGCGTGCGGCCAGCAGCTCTGCCAGGCGCACGGTAATGCGTCCCGGCTCGACGCAGGGCATTCGGGTATGAATGCGCAGCCGCTGCACGTGCTCGATGGCGGCCAGCTCGTCCAGCAGGGCGGCCAAACGGGCATCCGGCAGCATGAGCGGATCACCCCCGGACAGAATCACTTCGCGGATGGCAGGTCTGCGGCGCACTTGCTCGATCCCGCGCGCCACCATGACCGGAGTGATGGGGCTGCCGTGCAGGGTCTTGCGCTTGCGCATGCAAAAGCGGCAATACATGGGACAAAGCCCTGTCACCAACAGCAGCGCGCGATCCGGGTAGCGGTGGGTCAGGTGGGGCACCGGCGCGTGCAGCGGATCGTCCTCCGCAAAGGGATCGGCGGCCAGGGCTTCACGGTTCTGCTCGGCGGCAGTGGGCACGGCCTGCCGCCAGATCGCATCATCCTGCTCCTGGATCAGGGACAGATAATATTCCGGCACGCGCAGCCGTGAGCCCGCGGTGGCCGCATGCAATTCTTCGGCGTTGCAATGCAGCCGCCCGGCTAGCTCGGCGGAATCCTTCACCGCCCGGCGCAGAGCCATCTGCCCCGTGGGCAAGGCCGTCTGCCCCATCGGCAACGGCGCGTCTTCGCCCGGGCTCGGGCGGGTTTTGATTTTTAATGCCACGGATCGTGTCAGGGCTCGCAGGTTCCGGTTGGATTGCGGAATCGGGCGCCGCGATCCGGGGAGCGGGCCGGAAATATCCCCGGTGGGTGCACCCGGATGCAAGGAGCCTCTTTCCCAAAGTTCAGCAAAGCATTATAACATTATCACCTTTGCGCAAACTTTCCGCTCGGATCAATCCATGGACGGCATACTCGTATTGAGCAACGGACGGAATTTCCGCGGAAGGCTGCGGGGGGCAAAAAAGCCCACCTCCGGCGAAGTGATCTTTAACACCGCCATGACGGGCTACCAGGAGATCGTCACCGATCCCTCCTACTGCGGCCAGATCATCACCATGACCTATCCCCATATCGGCAATTATGGGGTCAACGACGAGGATGTGGAATCGCGCATGCCCTTTGCCAGCGGGATGATCGTCAAGGAGTTGAGCGGCATAGCGAGCAACTGGCGCGCGGCCGGCAGCCTGGATCACTATCTCGCAGAGCGCGGGGTCACCATCCTGGAAGGGGTGGACACGAGGGCTCTGGTGATCGCCCTGCGGGAGCAGGGCGCGCTGCCCGGTTTGATCGTGCCCTCCCAGGGAGCGCAGCTGGAGGCTCTCACCGAACAGGCGCGGGGCCTGCCGGGCATGGAGGGGCGCAACCTGGCCAAGGAGGTTTCCGTGACGGCACCCTACGCCTGGGAGGGCGGTCAGAATCCGGGCGCGGGACAGTTGCGGGTGATCGCTTACGATTATGGCATCAAGTACAACATCCTGCGCAGCCTGGCCGAGCGCGGAGTGGCCATAGAGGTGGTGCCTTACGACTTCCCGGCGGAACAGACTCTGGCGAAAAATCCCGCCGGCGTGTTTCTTTCAAACGGACCTGGCGATCCGGAGCCGGTGCGCGAAGCGGTGGAAATCGTGAAAGAGTTGCTGGGCAAGGTGCCCATTTTCGGTATTTGCCTGGGGCATCAAATCATGAATCTTGCCCTGGGTGGAAAAACCTACAAGCTGAAATTCGGACATCACGGTGCAAACCATCCAGTGGTCAACCTGGCTACGGGCAAGATCGAGGTGACCAGCCAGAACCATGGCTTCGCGGTGGTGGAAGACGATTTGCCAAAGAACGTCAAGGTGACCCACCGCAGCCTCAACGACGATACCGTGGAAGGCCTCGAAAGCCTCACGCACGCCGCCTTTTCCGTACAGTATCACCCTGAAGCCAGCCCCGGCCCACACGATTCGGGATACCTCTTCGACCGCTTCTTGGAAATGATGAACAGCGGCCGCAAAAACTCCGCCTAGCCGCACAGACTGGCTGGTGGAATTGGGAGAAAGGCAAGCCCGGGCGCGGGGAAGCCGGCGGACCGGCTCGAGGGCGCTTTACCGCGGCCATACTATTCCTGCAAATAACCCTTTTCGGCCAATATGCTACAAAGGCAGACCAAGTTAACCGGTGCATTTAGTCCAATTACTGTTGAATCCTAACCCTGCCGGCGCACCCACGGTCGCCGAAGGCGGCCACACAGGCGCTATATCGGGAAAAATGCCGGATAATCGCAAAACTGGCGAGCCCATGACGGAAGCCGATCCGAAAGTCCTCACCGCGAGGGTTATCAATGGAGATAAGAGCGCCTTCGATGAACTGGTGCGCCTCTATCATCCTGCTCTGTTCCGTCTGGCCAACCGGCTGATGAGAAATCTCGACGATGCCCAGGAGGTGGTGCAGGAATCGTTTCTGGCCGCATACGAGGGAATGGGCAGATTTAAGGGCCAGTCCCACATCCGTACCTGGTTGTTTTCCATTACCTACAACAAGGCGGTGGATCGCCTAAAGAAGGCGACTCGGGACAACTGGTACATTGCGGGAGACCTGGAAAAAGCTGATTTCTGGGAAAATGTGGAAAAGGTTAATAAATTTACAGACTGGAGGGCCAATCCAGAACAGAATTTGCAGGCGGCCCAGATCAGGGAAACCCTGGCAAAGGCGTTGAATTCGGTTCCAGCGGAGTCCAAGGCGGTTTTTGAACTGCGGGACGTGCAGGGACTAACTTCCAGAGAGGTTGCCGACGCCCTCGAAATCGAGGAAGGCACTGTGCGGGTCAGACTGCACAGAGTGCGGCAATACCTGATGGTGGCCATGCAAGACTTCTACGACCAGGAGGGCGG